>NZ_JAKIHL010000085.1 GCF_021608135.1 Microaerobacter geothermalis | reverse complement strand
AGTTGAGTCCATATAATTGTGTAAAAACGGAGTCTCTTTAAAAAATAAGAGAGCCATTTCAAAAACCCTCGGTTAGAATGAAGTTGTCCAGACAACATTCCAGGAGAGGGGATTTTGAAAATGGCTCATTACCAGATTACTGTAGATTCGCAGCTTTTGCAGCAACTTTTTCTCGGAAATTCGAAGGATTCGGGGGTGGCCAAACTGTTGGAATCGGTATTGAATCAGGTGTTGCAGGCCCAAGCTACAGAACAACTGTCTGCGGAACCATATGAGCGTACAGATGAACGCCAAGGTTATCGGAACGGTACATATCCCCATCAACTGACAACGCGGGTGGGAACGATCACCCTTCGGGTGCCTCGAATCCGAAATGGAAAGTTCTCGACAGAAATGTTTGCTCGCTATCAGCGAAGTGAACAAGCCTTAGTTTTAGCCCTCATGGAGATGGTTGTGAATGGGGTATCAACTCGAAAAGTTTCGCAAATCACGGAGGAACTGTGTGGAACCGAGTTCTCTAAGTCTACTGTTTCCGACCTGTGTAAACGCCTGGATCCGATTGTAACGGCTTGGAACAACCGAAATTTACGAGAGAGCTTCTATCCATTTGTCATTGTAGATGCCCTCGTTTTAAAGGTGCGTGAAGAGGGGCGTGTACGCTCTCGTGGCGTGATGTTGGCCTACGGGGTGAACACGGAAGGCTACCGAGAAGTCCTTGGACTGATGCTTGGAGATAGTGAATCAGAGGCCAGTTGGAGTGAGTTTTTTAGCTGGCTGAAAGATCGAGGCTTGCGAGGCGTAGAACTCATTGTATCCGATCAACATGGCGGGCTCGTACGAGCCATTCGAACCCATTTTCAAGGGGTGACATGGCAACGGTGTCAGACTCATTTTATGCGAAATATCCTCGATGCCACACCCAAGCAGCTGCAAGAGGAGTTGTATCCCCGTGTTCGTGCGATTTTAGATGCTCCTGATCTTGAGACCGCACGGTTGTTGTTGCAACAAACGGCGGAAACGTATGAGGCGAAAGCTACAAAGGCGATTTCCGTTTTGGAGAATGGTTTTGATGATGCCACAGCCGTTCTTCTGCTCCCCGAAAAGTACCGTAAACGACTTCGGACAACAAATGGCATGGAGCGACTCAACGAAGAAATTCGCCGACGAGAACGTGTCATTCGCATTTTTCCTAACCGTGAATCGGTTATTCGCCTGGTCGGGGCTTTGCTTATGGAGATAGACGAAAAATGGGCAAGCGGTAAAAAGTATCTCGATATGGCAGAGTATTTGGAATGGCGAGAAACTCAGGCAACGAAAGCGGTGTCTAAAGTGACTCGCATTGGCTAATTTATTTCTCTAACCGAGGGGAATTTACACACAAATATGGACTTGATC
>NZ_JAKIHL010000084.1 GCF_021608135.1 Microaerobacter geothermalis | reverse complement strand
TTTCAGTAAAGAGGAAAACCGAAAAGCCTTTAAGGAAGCACTAAAGCTTGTCGAGTCCCAGTTGGGTCAGGAATACGATTTGATCATTGGGGGGGAAAGGATCAAGACAGAGAAGAAAAGAAAATCCATCAACCCTTCCCATATCCAACAAACCATTGGAACCATATCCCAGGCCAATCAGGAATTGGCGGAAAAAGCGATTCAAACGGCGGCCAAGACCTTTGAATCCTGGAAAGCAGTGCCTGCTGATCATCGGGCCAGATATCTGTTTAAGGCGGCAGCCATCCTTCGTCGCCGGAAGCATGAGTTCTCCGCTTGGTTGGTTAAGGAAGCAGGAAAAAGCTGGGCAGAAGCAGACGCTGATACCGCTGAAGCCATCGACTTCATGGAATTTTACGGCCGGGAAATGATTCGCTTGGCAGAAAGGCAGCCCTTGGTCCGCATTCCCACCGAAGACAACGAATTAACCTACATTCCGTTGGGAGTTGGAATCGTCATCCCACCCTGGAACTTTCCGTTAGCCATCATGGTGGGCATGACCACGGCAGCCTTGGTATCTGGAAATACCGTGGTATTAAAGCCGGCATCCACCACCCCGGTCATTGCTGCCAAATTCATGGAAATCCTTGAAGATGCCGGAGTTCCAGCCGGAGTGGTTAATTATCTGCCCGGAAGCGGTTCTGAAATTGGAGACTTTCTTGTAGAGCATCCCCTGACCCGCTTCATCAGCTTTACCGGTTCCAGGGACGTAGGGCTTAGAATCAATGAACTGGCAGCCAAGCGAAGCCCAGGACAAAAATGGATCAAGAGGCTAATCGCTGAAATGGGCGGTAAAGACTCCATCGTTGTGGATAAGGATGCCGACCTGGAACTGGCTGCCACCAATATTGTACACTCCGCCTTTGGTTTCTCCGGACAAAAATGTTCCGCCTGCTCCAGAGCCATTATCCATCAGGATGTATATGATGAAGTCCTAACCAAGGTGGTGGAAAAGACCAACGCATTAACCGTAGGAGATGTGGCAGACCCAAGCTATTATATGGGTCCCGTTATCGATGAACATGCATACAACAAGATACTGGAATACATTGAAATTGGAAAGACAGAAGGAAAATTGGTGGCCGGAGGAGAAAAGGCAGGGGAAAATGGATACTTCATTCAGCCCACCGTCTTTGCTGACGTTCATCCCCAGGCCCGGATCATGCAGGAAGAAATCTTTGGACCGGTGGTTGCTTTTACCAAAGCCAAGGATTTCGATCATGCCCTGGAGATCGCCAACAATACCGAATATGGACTAACCGGATCGGTATTTACCAGGAACCGGGCTCATATTGAAAAAGCCAGGACAGAGTTTCATGTAGGAAACCTTTACTTTAACCGCAAGTGTACCGGAGCCCTTGTAGGGGTACATCCCTTTGGCGGATTTAACATGTCTGGTACCGACAGCAAGGCAGGGGGAAGAGATTATCTGCTTCTTTTCACCCAGGCGAAGCTGACCTCTGAG
>NZ_JAKIHL010000083.1 GCF_021608135.1 Microaerobacter geothermalis | reverse complement strand
CTATCCTGAAAATTAACTCGTTGCACGAACCAAAAAAAACAATACAAAACTAACCCTAGGCCTTACAAAATATGGTTAGGGTTGAAGAGCGATGATTCCTATCGTTTGTGTCAAGATGCTTCTGATTCCACCGTGACCTTTAACCCTAAGGATTCAAGTTTTTTAATTGATTGTCTGATGATCGTGTCGCGTTTTCTTTCCTCGTAATAGGTTGGGCCCAACTCAATATAAGGTTGTCTGCGCTTAAGGATGTAATATACGATCGTTAGTATACTGTGTGCAACGGCTACTGCAGCTCGATTCGCTCCACGACGTGCGGCAATCCGATGGTACTGGCTGGACAAGAACGTATTCTTCGTTCTAGCAGAGGCGCGTCCTGCTTCGACTAAGGCACTTCGGAGTTTTTGGTTCCCTTTACGGGTCTTGCCTGATTTCCTTTTTCCGGCACTCTCATTTTGACCTGGACACAGCCCCGCCCATGAACATAAGTGAGCAGCGGAGGGAAATTGATCCATGTTCGTGCCGATTTCAGCTACAATGGTTTCAGCCGTTCTTCTCGCCACTCCGGGAATCGTGTCCAGCAGTTCCAGGTCCTCTTCAAAAGGGAGCATACGCCTCTTAATCTCCTGGTCTAGTCTATCGATTTCTTCGTCTAGATAATCGATGTGCCGCAGTTGAGCTGCCAACATCAGTTTCTGATGATCGCCCATAAGACCGTTCAAAGCACGTTTTAATTCTTCTTTTTTGTTTTTCAATCGTTTCTGAGCCAACTCTGAAAGAAATTCAGGATTATCTTCACCAGCGATCATCGCCTCAATCATTGCTCGTCCTGATTTTCCAAGCACATTGCTGGCAACAGACGACAGTTTAATGTTGGCTCCTTCAAGCACTTTTTGAATGCGGTTTACTTCCCGGGACCGTTCGTCGATCAGGCTGCGCCGGTATCGTATCAGTTCCCGTAGTTCCCTTTGATCGCGGTTCGGAATGTAACTGCCCTGCAGTAAACCGTGACGAAGCAGACTGGCGATCCATTCGGCATCCTTAACATCCGTTTTACGTCCGGGCACATTTTTAATGTTTTTGGCGTTGACGACTAGGACCTGAATGTCTTCAAGTTCTAGTAGATTGTAGATGGGCTTCCAGAACGAGGCGGTGCTTTCCATTGCGACGTGGGTGCATCCGTTGCTTTTGATCCAGTCTACAAGCAGGATCAGGTCATCGGTCATGGTGGAAAAAGTACGGGTTTCCTTGATTTCCGGTGTGATCACGCAAGCCAACACGTTCTTCTTGTGAACGTCCAGCCCGCATACGTGGGAATAAACGACTTCCATAATAACGAACTCCTTGCGGCAGTAAAGATTAAGGGCTGGTGCAGCAACCGTCAAACGATTATTCTATCCTGCGTGCTCCCGAAAGGGGCAACAATCTGTGGTACACCTGGTCGCTGGGGTTCTGTCTAATAAACGGGCTTGTAAGCACCAAGATTAAGCGACCTCCCTCGCCAGCCGCAAGTCCATTATATCGCATATTGCTTATTTTCATCATCTGATGGTGCCGCGTCAGCGGCATGGATGTCTA
>NZ_JAKIHL010000082.1 GCF_021608135.1 Microaerobacter geothermalis | reverse complement strand
AGAGCTTTTTGCGATGTGCTTTTTTCCGTGGGCTGCCGCCACAATATCTCCTCAATGTCTAAGGGAAAAACTGCATCATTTTCAGATTTTTAAGCCGGTATTTTCCCACTGAACGCGATCTCCCCAAAAAATGGGCATACGAATCCCGTTATCCACAGAATCGGCTTTGTGGATTGGCGTTTTGGCGAGTTATCCAGATGTGGATATCTTCTTACGCCACCAGGCTTCGCATCTTCTCCCCCTGCTTCTCCTTGATGCGCCCCAAAGCCATCGCCAGCATGACGCAAAGCGCGAGTCCGCACCGCATTTTCATTTTGGCTATGCCGCGAATGGTGTGCATCTCGAAGCCGAAGGATACATCCAATCGGCTGTTCACGCGCTCCACTGCCGTCCGCTTGTCGTATTCTTTCTCCCACTTGTAGCTGGCACGATCAATCGGTGTAAAAATCCTCCGGTCTTCCGAGAGCGGGATCCGAATCCCTTGTGCCACCGGGCACTGGGCCTGACCTTCACACGTAATGCCCATTTGCTTGACCGGACATAACTTCTTGAGTGTGTTGCGGTCTTTCTCGAAGCCGCCATTGCACATTTCCCGCTGCTTTCCCGTTTCCGGACAAACACAGGACACCGTGCCTTTGTAGTCGTAAACCACATTCTCTCTGCCTTCCAGCAGGCGTGTTTTATCAGGATCCCTCCACATATTGCGGATATCAATCACGGGCTTGATGTGGTGATCATCCCATAATTTGACCAATAACTTCGTATCATCATAGCCGCGGTCTGCTGCCAAGGTTTCTGCCGTCTTCACGATTTCCGGTTGCCTTTCTTGCATCTGATCCAGCAAGGCATGCCCTTCGGTCATATCCGAAGCAGATGCCTTGGTCACCTTGAACGCTACCGGCAACTCATAGGTTGCATCGACGACTAGATGCAGCTTGTAGCCGAACCATTTGACGATTTTCTCCCATGGTTTGCCGTTTTCATCCACTCCGCGGTATTCTTTTCTCCCATAGTCCGCATCCATGTCTCGGCGCCCATCTCTCTCTTCGTTCCTGTTCTTGCGTTTGGCAAATGAAGAAATCGCCTTGCTGTCCATCGCCAGATGCTTGCCGAAATCGTGCAGCACCTCACCGATCTGCTGCACGAGTCGGTCAAATATCTCTTCGATCAACGGTTCTTGTTCCATCAGAGATTTCATGAATCGTGTGTAGACCCACGATGGCGGAACTTTATCCCCAAACCCGCACATCTCCCGCAGTTGACCATTGCGACTCAATTCCCGACGCAGTTTCTCCACGCTGTCATGCTGAAATACGATCCCCGCCAAGACGGAATTCCACATCGCGCGTACCGGATAGTCGTCTCGCCCTTTTCCGCGTTTGCGTTCAAGTGCAACCATCCATTCTTCGTCCGGCATGTATTCCAGCACCAGACGCAGGCGTTCCAAATCTCCGAGCGTTTGAATTTCGTTCCACTCAAATAGTTTCAATTGTGGTATAATCGCCATAACAGGTGACCTCCATGGATAAATTTTGTAACTTAGGCAATTACAATTTTACCATAGACGGACTCACCTGTTACCTA
>NZ_JAKIHL010000081.1 GCF_021608135.1 Microaerobacter geothermalis | reverse complement strand
TTCCTTTCGCTGTGCTCAAGGCACAAAATTTAATGAAAGTACTCTCCAACCCTGCTCATGCTATAATGTATTTGGGTAAGCAGATACACTACAGAGCACGGGGAGGTGAGTGGTGCAGTTTCATACTGCCCGCATTTTAAGATGTGCCGTTTGCCATTTTCAAGTACAAATAAGTGTGCCATCGAGCACGTAAACTAATCTTTGCATAAACAATTCCTGTTTATTACGTGGCAAACAGTCAATGTCTGCTTATCCACTATAAACTTTTGAGGGGATGTGTTTATGCTCAAGATTGTTTACCCTGTATGCTGTGGCATTGATGTCCACAAAAAGTTTGTGATGGCAACGGTTGGTACGACGAACCAGTCGGGGGTTACCGAATACCAAACCAGGAAATTTTCAACTTTTACAGAAGATTTGCTCCGTCTTTTAGAGTGGCTAAAATCCATGTCTTGCAAGCATGTCTGTATGGAATCTACAGGCAAGTACTGGCACCCTGTGTTTAATATTTTGGAGCATGACTGCGTTGTTGTTGTTGCGAATCCCAAATATGTCAAGGGGATTCGCGGCAAGAAAACCGATAAAAAAGATTCCATTTGGCTTTGTGACCTGCACAAGCACGGCTTGGTTCCCGGTAGCTTTATACCACCCTTGCCCATTCGTCAAATTCGAGATTTGATGCGGTATCGCTTTAAGCTTATCAACTTTAAGTCAAGTGAGAAAAATCGTGTTCAAAACTCGCTTACGGTTTCCAACATGATGATTTCCAATGTGGTTTCCGATACGTTTGGTGTAAGCTCGATGAGAATCATTCGTCATATTCTGGATCACCCGGATGATAGGGATTTCGATGTTTCATCAATGTTACACGGAAATATGAAAACGAAGGCTGAAACTATTGTAAAATCCATTCATGGACATTTGACGAAGCCACAAGCCGATAAGATGCGTGTATGCCTTAACCATGTTGACAGCATTGAGAAACACATCGCCGATATGGAATCGGTTATTTTAGAATTAGCTCAGCCCTACTTGCCACAAATAGAACTCATTTTATCCTTGCCAGGCATCAAGGATGTTTTTACAGCTATTGCGATCCTTGGTGAAATCGGAGTCGATATGTCTGCGTTTCTTTCTCATAAAAATCTATGTTCCTGGGCCGGGCTTACACCACAAAACAACGAAAGTGCCGGAAAGAAAAAATCGGTCCGTATTGCGCGAGCCGGGGTTTATATCAAGCCCTTATTGGTTCAATGTGCAAATGCTGCCATTCGAAGTAAAGCGTGTCCTTACTTCAAAATTCGTTATGACCAGATCAAGAAACGTCGAGGTCACAAAAAAGCCATTATTGCGATTGCACACAAGCTGCTCATTTGTATTTACCAAATGCTTGATAAAAATGAGCCCTTTAATGATCAGTTATACAATATGGATTCTAATCCAAAACCAAAACCCACTTATGCGCCTCAAATCACGGAAGATATGGCGATACGATATCTGGAAACTTTAGGTTACCAGATTCCCGACAAACGTATAAACGCCTAATAATTTCTATTAAATACATATTTATCCATGTCCACTTTGTAG
>NZ_JAKIHL010000080.1 GCF_021608135.1 Microaerobacter geothermalis | reverse complement strand
ATACGAAGTTCAGAAGAATACTGCATCATAACTACTGGAAACATTTACAACGATTATCCCGGGCATCCCTATACCCATTTTTATCTGGAAATTGATACCAAGCACTTGACATTTTTAGATCAGTATGACCCGGGAGGGAATTATTTTCATATCAAAGAATTTGTTAAGGACAGCCTTCGAGTTCGTTCTAAGCGAAGAGGCTAAAGAACGGGAATTAGCCCTCAGACTGACTCCATCTGTGAAATACCCAGAAGTTTTTGAGGGCTCCGTTCTTTAGCCTCGAAGCGGACTTGAATAACTTCTATGTCGAACTCGACTAGCGGACGTGCAAATCTTTGATATGAAAATACCTTTTCATATCAATTTGTGACCCGTAGGGTCATGGATGTTTAGTTCTATCTATAAGTAGGGAGAGGAGATTTCCAATGGAAAAAGATTTAACAGAAAAAATTGGCTTTACATTTGAACCGTATACTTATCTTGTAGAACGGGGCAAAATTAGAGAATTTGCCTTGGCAATTGGAGATGACAATCCCATTTATTATGACAGGGAAAGAGCGGTGGCCCAAGGATTCCGGGATATTCCGATTCCACCCACCTTTGCTACCGTAATCGATATGTGGGCAGGGCCGGATTTTGAGCAACTCATTGCAGCCCTTAAGTTGAATCCGTTGAAAGTGCTCCATGGGGAACAAGAATATCAGTATTTGGAAGAAATTTGTGCCGGAGATGAAATTACCGGAAAAAGCAAAGTGATTTCAGCTGCAGCCAAGCGGGGGATGAAATTCATCACCTTAGAGACAGAGTACTTTAATCAGCAAGGGAAAAAAGTTTTGGTGGGCTTATCCACCATTATTGAAATGAATGGCGAGTAGAGAATGTTGTGAGATACGTTGAAACAAGACTAAATGATAGGGATTTAAAAGATCTGAATGACTGGAATGAAAAGAAGAGGATGTGACTAGAAATGAGAATGGAGACACTACCGTCGTTAAATAAACCAGCGATTACTCATACCCAGCTGGTTCGATATGCCGGGGCATCGGGAGATTTCAACCCGATTCATACCGTTGTCCCGATTGGAGAAAAAGCAGGTCTTGGCGGAGTAATTGCCCATGGAATGCTAATCATGGGGTTTGCCGGCCAAGCCCTTACTCAGTGGTTCTCCCGTCAGGATTTACGATCTTTTAGGGTCCGGTTTGCAGCCATCACCCGACCGGGGGAAGTATTAACCGTGGAAGGGAAGATTGACGGAGAGACAGAAAAGGATGGGGAAGCCCGGCTAATCGGACAGCTTTTTGTGAAAAATGAATCGGGTGAAGTCAAATTAAAAGGCCAATTTGAAGTGGCAAAAGTTTAGTTGATCATATGCATGGATGGAACTAAAGAATTTACTAAGGACAGCCTTCGAGTTCGTCCTTAGCGGAGGGCTAGAGAACGGGAATTAGCCCTCAAACTGTCTCCATCATCGAAATACCTGGATGTTTTTGAGGGCTCCGTTCTTTAGTCTCGGAGCGGACTTTAATTACTTCTCGCTAGAACTCGACTTGCGGACGTGTAAATTCTTTGATATGAAAATAATTCCCTCCCGGGTCATACTGATCTAAAAATGTCAAGTGCTTGGTATCAATTTCCAGATAAAAATGGGTATAGGGATGCCCGGGATAATCGTTGTAAATGTTTCCAGTAGTTATGATGCAGTATTCTTCTGAACTTCGTAT
>NZ_JAKIHL010000079.1 GCF_021608135.1 Microaerobacter geothermalis | reverse complement strand
TGCTCCCTCAAAACTAAACAGTGCATGGTCCAATTCTCCCCTGTCCCTTTCTCCAAAGGAACTGTTCTCCATAGAAAGGAGGTGATCCAGCCGCACCTTCCGATACGGCTACCTTGTTACGACTTCACCCCAATCATCTGCCCCACCTTCGGCGGCTGGCTCCTTACGGTTACCTCACCGACTTCGGGTGTTGCAAACTCTCGTGGTGTGACGGGCGGTGTGTACAAGGCCCGGGAACGTATTCACCGCGGCATGCTGATCCGCGATTACTAGCGATTCCGGCTTCATGCAGGCGAGTTGCAGCCTGCAATCCGAACTGAGACTGGCTTTAAGGGATTCGCTCCACTTCACAGCTTCGCTTCCCGTTGTACCAGCCATTGTAGCACGTGTGTAGCCCAGGACATAAGGGGCATGATGATTTGACGTCATCCCCACCTTCCTCCGGTTTGTCACCGGCAGTCTCCCTAGAGTGCCCATCTTACTGCTGGCAACTAAGGACAAGGGTTGCGCTCGTTGCGGGACTTAACCCAACATCTCACGACACGAGCTGACGACAACCATGCACCACCTGTCTCCGCTGCTCCGAAGAGACGGGATATCTCTACCCCTGTCAGCGGGATGTCAAGCCCTGGTAAGGTTCTTCGCGTTGCTTCGAATTAAACCACATGCTCCACCGCTTGTGCGGGCCCCCGTCAATTCCTTTGAGTTTCAGCCTTGCGGCCGTACTCCCCAGGCGGAGTGCTTAATGGGTTTCCTTCGGCACTAAGGAGATCGTTCCCCCTAACACCTAGCACTCATCGTTTACGGCGTGGACTACCAGGGTATCTAATCCTGTTTGCTCCCCACGCTTTCGCGCCTCAGCGTCAGTTACAGGCCAGAGAGTCGCCTTCGCCACTGGTGTTCCTCCATATATCTACGCATTTCACCGCTACACATGGAATTCCACTCCCCTCTCCTGCACTCAAGTCTCCCAGTTTCCAATGACCCTCCACGGTTGAGCCGTGGGCTTTCACATCAGACTTAAAAGACCGCCTGCGCGCGCTTTACGCCCAATAATTCCGGACAACGCTTGCCCCCTACGTATTACCGCGGCTGCTGGCACGTAGTTAGCCGGGGCTTTCTCCTTAGGTACCGTCACGGTGTAAACCTTTTCGCCTTACACCCTTTCTTCCCTAAGAACAGAGCTTTACAATCCGAAGACCTTCTTCGCTCACGCGGCGTTGCACCGTCAGAGTTCCCTCCATTGCGGATGATTCCCTACTGCTGCCTCCCGTAGGAGTCTGGGCCGTGTCTCAGTCCCAGTGTGGCCGGTCACCCTCTCAGGTCGGCTACGCATCGTTGCCTTGGTGAGCCTTTACCTCACCAACTAGCTAATGCGCCGCAGGCCCATCTGTAAACGGTAGCTTGCGCCACCTTTCAACACTCCCCCATGCAGGAAAATGTCCTATCCGGTATTAGCTCCGGTTTCCCGGAGTTATCCCAGCTTTACAGGTAGGTTACCTACGTGTTACTCACCCGTCCGCCACTCCAGATGCCGGAGATCAGAAACCGGAAGCCCGATTGAAAGCTCCTCTGTGATGCTTTCACACTTCCTCGAGAGACCTATGTTCTGGCCTCTGGCCTCTGATCCCCGGCCTCTGGCGTTCGACTTGCATGTATTAGGCACGCCGCCAGCGTTCGTCCTGAGCCAGGATCAAACTCTCCGATAAAAAGTTTAATCTGCTCTTCTATCCTTATGAGTCCCTTAGACTCTTCCTTACTCCATTTGAATCTTCAGGGTTCGCTTGGCTTCTGCACTGTTCAGTTTTCAAGGTACATCTTTCTTCCTTCCCTCTTC
>NZ_JAKIHL010000078.1 GCF_021608135.1 Microaerobacter geothermalis | reverse complement strand
ATCGAGTAAGAGGGGGCGACTAACCCCCGTCTTCTCACACCACCTAGCATGCGGTTCCGCACTAGGCGGTTCGCCAACCTTGACGAAGTTCGTTATATCTTTGGGTTAAACTCTTGAGTCCTCGGGATTGCCAGTAGGCGATTCCGAGGGCTTTGTGTAAGTGGGGAGTATGTGTGGTACGCCACGCGCCTTTTCGTGTATTCGCTATTTCGAAGACTTGCCGTTCCGGAAGGCCTAATGCCCTCAGTTCGCGGATTCTTGTCCGGACTCGTTTCCATTGGTGCCAAAGACACAAGCGCAACCTCCGACGTATCCAATCCTCTAACGCCTTCAGTACGGATGGTGTTTCTATGAGGGCAAAGTACCCCATCCATCCCATCAGGTATTGATTTAGTAGCCGGATGCGCTCCTCCATGGAGATGCTCCATGTGGGGTTTGTCAGTTGCCGAATTTTGTCTTTGACTCGCTTTAGCGATTTTGGCGCAATGCGAACCTTTGCTTCTTTCTGTGCCGTGAAACTGAATCCCAGAAACTTTCGCTTCCAAGGCCAGTCCACCGCACTTTTCTCCTCATTTACCTTGAGTTTTAACTTCCCCTCCAAGAATCGCGTGACACTTGCCTTCACCCGTTCTCCCGCTCGCTTTGTCTTTACGTAGATGTTACAGTCGTCCGCATAGCGGACGAACCGCGAGCCTCTTCGCGTAAGTTCTTTATCCAAGTCGTCGAGCAGAATGTTTGCCAGTAACGGACTCAACGGGCCACCTTGCGGCGTTCCTTCCTCGCTTCTTACACAAATTCCGCCAACCATCACCCCTGCTTGCAAGTACGCTCGGATCAGCTTCAGAACTCGCTTGTCCTTTACTTTCCGCGCTACTCTGCTCATCAGGATGTCGTGATTTACTCGGTCAAAGAATTGCGCTAAGTCGATATCGACTACGATACGGTATTCTTCCCGGATAAATCGCTGGGCTTGCCGTACGGCGTCATGACCGCGCCGATTGGGGCGAAAACCAAAGCTGTTCGGGGAAAATTCCGGGTCGAAGATTGGTGTCAGCACTTGGAGGATGGCTTGTTGGATTAATCGATCGATCACGGTAGGAATCCCAAGCAGCCTTGCTCCACCATCGGGTTTCGGGATTTCGACCCTCCGGACAGGAGAAGGCTTGTAGGTTCCTTCTAGCAAGTGCTGGCGAATCGTTTCCCAGCGCTGCACGATATATTCCCGGAGTTGCTCGGTTGAGACTCCATCGATACCCGCCGCGCCTTTGTTGGATTCCACTCGGTGCAGGGCTTCCAGTAGATTCTGCCGTGACACGATTTGTTCCATCAAGTCCATCTTGGATACTTCTCCCTTCGCAGGATGACATTCAGGTCTTGCCGGTCGATGCTCTGCCCTCTCCGGTGCCCTCGGGGCTTCACCCCTACTCTCCCGAAGTAGTTCCTTGCGGAATTCTGCTTTCAACACATCGCTTCTCGAAAGATTCTGACCCATCCTTGAGTTGACGTTCGGCCCTTCCGCTTTCCGGCGTCCCGTACTTGCGTACTACGGCGTCTGCTGACTCCTACACGTTCAGCGAAGCCTTTCGACTTCGGTTACCATCGGTAGATGGCGTTCCGTGCAGGTCTCCCCAGGTAAGAACGTCATCTTTCCGCTCATGTGCCTACCCAAGTATACTGCTATAGCCTTTGGCGGCTTTGGACTTCACCATGTTTAGCTGGCTCATCCGACTATAACAGCCTCGAATTGGGTTCGTGTACCTTAGACCGAGCGTTTGCCTCCAGCTTCCTCCAGATTCCGCCTCGCGGCGGACACCCTTGCTCTTGGCTAACGGTAGGCGCTCGCCAGCCCCCGTTCGGGACTTTCACCCTATAGATGATCGCCCATGCTGGGCGCAC
>NZ_JAKIHL010000077.1 GCF_021608135.1 Microaerobacter geothermalis | reverse complement strand
GATCAGAGACAAACAGTAATTTGATATTCGTGCTCGCAGCAACAGGAATTTGTGCTCAATGATCGATGCTGTCCGTTTAGTTCGCGGGGTCTGATATTGCTACCACCATAAAGATTTACGACTTACCCATTCCCCTGTTCAATTTCAATTATGGAAAGATAACGATGATACAGTAACTAGGTAACTACTGGATGGAATTATTTTCATGCGAATTTGTGACCCTTCGGGTCATGTAAGTTTAGTTCCGTTTATAGAAATTAAAAGTTAATTGGTAAAGGCTTGAATGGGAGCTGGAATTCTGCCGCCCCTTTTTATAAATTTTTCCGATGAAAAATGGTTGATTTCCATTACAGGAGCCCTCCCTAACAATCCCCCAAATTCCACCATCTCCCCTTTTACTTTTCCGGGTACCGGAATAATGCGTACAGCCGTCGTTTTACGGTTGATCATTCCAATGGCCGACTCATCAGCAATGATTCCGGCTATGGTCTCAGCCGGGGTATCTCCGGGAATCGCAATCATATCCAGTCCAACGGAACAGATACATGTCATGGCTTCCAACTTGGTTAGAGTTAAGGCCCCATCTTGAACAGCCCGGATCATTCCATTATCTTCACTGACAGGGATAAACGCACCACTCAATCCCCCGGCTAAATCGGCAGCCATCAATCCTCCCTTTTTAACTGAATCATTTAGGAGAGCCAAAGCTGCTGTCGTACCATGCGTTCCGCACCTTTCAAGGCCCATTTCCTCCAGAATCTCAGCAACACTATCCCCATGGGCATTGGTCGGGGCAAGGGATAAATCTACAATCCCAAAAGGAATACTTAATCTATTTGCTGCTTCCTTTCCGATCAATTGACCGGCCCTGGTAATTTTAAATACGGTCTTTTTAATGACATCGGCAATCTTAGTCAAGTCGGAATCAGGCCATTTTTTCAATGCATTTAATACAACTCCCGGTCCGCTGATGCCAACATGGATGACCTTCTCAGCTTCTCCTGCTCCATGAAATGCACCCGCCATAAAAGGATTGTCTTCCGGAGGATTGCAAAAAACCACCAACTTGGCACATCCCAGCCCCCCTTGCAGGGCCGTTTTCTCTGCCGTTTCTTTGATAATATATCCCATCCGATATACGGCATCCATATTGATTCCCGCTTTGGTTGTTGCTACTGAAACAGACGAACAGACTCTTTCCGTTTTTGACAATACCGATGGCAATGAGGAGAGAAGCACTTCGTCACCATTGGTAATCCCTTTATGAACCAAGGCAGAAAACCCGCCGATAAAATCGATTCCAATCTCTTTTGCCGCCAAATCCAAGATAATTGCCAAATCCTGGGCCTCTTCAACAGAAGAGGAAGATAATAAGGAGCTAACCGGTGAAACAGCAACCCGTTTGTTAATAATAGGGATTCCATACTCTTTTTCTAACTGGGATGCAACCTGTGCCAATCTTTCGGCAGATCGTGTGATTTTGTCATAAACCTTTTGTTTCATTGCCAAAAAATTGGAATCTACACAGGAATGGAGATTGATTCCCATTGTTAATGTCCGGATATCTAAATTTTCCATTTGAACCATTTTGATGGTTTCTATGATTTCCTGTAATGCCAATGACATGTTCATTTCCTCCTATAATCGATGCATGACTTTAAATATGTCTTCATGCTGCAGCGAAATCTTTAATCCCATCTCCTGTTCTACAACAAATAAATATTCCTGGAGCGTCTCCAATGAGACCGGACATTTCTCCATATCCACAACCATAATCATGGTAAATAACTCCTGCATCGTCGTCTGACTGATGTCCAGTACATTCACTTGTTGTTGGGCCAATATGGCTGTCACTCTTGCAATAATGCCGATTTGATCCCTCCCAACAACACTAACTACCACACGATTCCCCACATTCTTCCTCTCCTTGTCCATTTACTTCAAAATAAAAAAACCAACCCATCTGGATTGGTTATACAAATAAAAGCAGAAACGCGAATCATATTCCCGTCCACTGCCCTTGTCCTTTTGCCTGAGAGTTTCCCTGTATAGCTTCTTCCCTATACAAGTTTCCCCTTCGGCGCCTGAATCCAGATCTCTCCAAGGGTTCGTCCGACTGCGGTCACTGAAATGCTTCCGCAGCTTTCATCCGAAACAAATTCAATTATGAGTAGCAATATAACAAACTCTTGATGATTTGTCAATAAAACAATGTTAAAATGTTGAACGTCTGTGATATTGTCATATTGTAACGCATCAGTGAAAATGTCACTATGGGACAGGAGAGAATAACTTTGAGCAAAAAAGAGTTGAAGCGTTACAAAGTCATTGAACAACTGATTCAAGG
>NZ_JAKIHL010000076.1 GCF_021608135.1 Microaerobacter geothermalis | reverse complement strand
GATCAGAGACAAACAGTAATTTGATATTCGTGCTCGCAGCAACAGGAATTTGTGCTCAATGATCGATGCTGTCCGTTTAGTTCGCGGGGTCTGATATTGCTACCACCATAAAGATTTACGACTTACCATTCCCCTGTTCAATTTCCATTATGAGAAGATGACGATGATACAGTAACTAGGTAACTACTGGATGGAATTATTTTCATGAGAATTTGTGACCCTGCGGGTCATGTAAGTTTAGTAAGGTTTTTAAAAAGTATGAAGGGTTAACTCCAAACGATTATCGAATTAGTAAAAAAATGAATAAAAATGAAATCAAAAATAAAGAGTAGGGAACATCCTACTCTCATTCTAATTTTTAACGACAAAGATCTCCCGATCTTATTCTCCCATCCAATTCCCTTCTTAACCATAATTCTGCCATTTTCGAAACAAAAACTTCTTCCCCGTCTATATGAATGACTGGAATCACATCGGTATATTTGGCTTCGATTTCTGGGTCAGTGGTGATATCAAACAACTCCAATTGGATGGGGTAATCCTGGGCTACTTTTTCCACGATGGCTTTTGCTTTATCACATAAACTGCAGCCTTTTCTGGTATAAATCGTAATGTGAAATGGCTTCATAGGATCGATGGTCTCCTCTCATTTATCATATTCAACTCCATTTATAAATATCTATCCCCAAATTAATAGCGCTTTCTTTTGGCTGAAGAAGGGATGTTCATTTCCTCCCTGTACTTTGACACGGTTCTTCTGGAGATTTCAATTCCCTCTTCTGCAAGCAAATCGGCAAGCTTTTGGTCAGACAAGGGTCTGCTCTTATCTTCATGATCAATCAATTGCTTTATTCTTAATTGAACGGTCTTTGCGGATGCTGCCCCTCCTGAGGCAGTAGAAAGACCTGAGTTAAAGAAAAATTTTAGCTCAAATACTCCCCGGGGGGTTTGGGCATATTTATGGCTGGTGGCCCGGCTAATGGTCGACTCATGAAGTCCTACTTTTTCCGCTACTTCCTTTAGTGTCAATGGCTTTAGCCGGGATATTCCATATTCCAAAAAATCCCTTTGAGCCTCTACAATGGCTTCCGTCACCCTTAGCAGAGTGAGTCTCCTTTGTTCCATGCTCTTTAACAGCCACATGGCTGACTGCAGTTTCTCATGGATATATTTTTTCGCCTCTTGATGCTGGGACTGGGAAGAACGGAGCATTCTCTCGTAATAACTATTGATGGACAGCCTTGGGGTGATTCCATCATTGACAAGCACCACGTAGTTCCCTTCAACCTTTTCAATATAAACATCCGGAACAATATAACGCGGCGGTTCAGCATGATACATATCCCCGGGTCTTGGATTTAATGTTCGGATAAAGTCCGCGATGCTTTGGACTTCCCTCTCCGACACACCCAGCTCTCCGGCAATTTTCTGGATGCGGTGGGCTGCCAAATCATCCAGATACTTTTCGATCACCCTTTCCGTTAAAGAATCCTCTATTTGCAAATGATCCAACTGAATCAGCAGGCATTCCTTCAAGGATCTGGCTCCCACTCCGCTGGGTTCAAAGCTTTGAACGAGATATAGGGCTTCTTCAGCCTTTTCTAAAGGAACCTGGCACTTCTCTGCAATCTGATCAAGGGATATATCCAGATATCCCCGTTCATCCAGATTTCCTATAATAAACATAGCCACTTGCTTCATCTCATCGGCTACTTCC
Source organism: Microaerobacter geothermalis (assembly GCF_021608135.1). Lineage (NCBI taxonomy): Bacteria > Bacillati > Bacillota > Bacilli > Caryophanales > Bacillaceae > Microaerobacter > Microaerobacter geothermalis. The sequence continues at coordinate 676 of NZ_JAKIHL010000076.1, read as the reverse complement.
GTATATCTTACCTGCTCTTCAAGAACACTTTGAAGGGAAGAGTCCTTTGATGCAATAAAATCAAAGGGGCTTGGCTTCTCTTCACCACTTCTGACCACACCTTCAGACCAATGATGGGAAAAATACTCTTCCCAATCCATATCTGGTTTTTGAGCGTCTGAAACAGGAGCTTCCTGTTCCCCTTTCTCTTCGTTATCCTTTAGCTCAATCAACGGATTCTCTTTCATCTGTTCCTGCAGAAATTCCAACAAATCCAAGGCAGAGTACTGAAGAATGGTAATGGCCTGCCGCAGTTCAGGTGTGATGATCAATTTTTGTACTTGCTGTTGAAACAACCCAAAGCCCATGTCCATTTCCAGTCACCCCTCTCTCCATTCTTTCATTCTATTATACTCGACATGATCAAAATTGAGAAATTGATTGCAAGTCTAATATGTTTGCATCTTACGGTAATTTCTTCTATCCCTGTCAAGCGTCAGTGAAAATGTCATATTAAAACGTCAGTGATTCTGTCACTTTTTTAGATGTTCTTCATCCCTTGAGGGATGCTAGCTTGTATCGCTCATTTCATCAAGGGTAAAGGCAAAGCCCTCGCTGTCGCTCGCCCTTGATTTCATTCACGATACAAGCTATTAGGGCCATTAAGGGATGAAGGATGACCTATCTGTTGTAACAG
>NZ_JAKIHL010000075.1 GCF_021608135.1 Microaerobacter geothermalis | reverse complement strand
GAGCTTTTTGCGATGTGCTTTTTTTGTGATTGGTAGCCGCGAAATAATTAGGTCAGTTTAGTGGCTTGAGACGTTTTTACTGTATAATCGACGCGGATGCAAGTGCATGACAGTGAACCGGGGTCGTAAAAGGGCGCACGAATCCTGTTATCCACAAAATTGATCTGTGGATGAGTTTTTCGGTGTTATCCAGATGTGGATATCTTCTTTACGCCACCAAGCTTCGCATCTTCTCGGCTTGGTTTTCTTTAATCCGCCCCAGTGCCATGGCCAGCATGACGCATAGCGCAAGTCCGCACCGCATCTTCATTTTTGTCATTCCTCGGATGGTGTGCAGTTCAAAGCCGAACGAAACATCTAGTCGGCTGTTCACGCGTTCCACTGCTGTTCGCTTACCATATTCTTTTTCCCATTTGTAGCTGGCTCGGTCAATCGGAGTAAAAATTCTACGGTCTACCGCTAGTGGGATGCGAATCCCTTGCGCTACCGGGCACTGTACTTGCCCTTTGCACTCAATGCCGAATTGCTTGGCCGGGCAAAGTTTCTTTAAGGTGTCACGGTCTTTTTCGAAACCACCATTACACATTTCGCGCTGCGTTCCCGTCTCTGGACAAACACAGGAAACCGTTCCCTTGTAGTCATAGACCACATTTTCTTTGCCTTCCAACACACGCGTTTTGTCAGCATCCTTCCACATGTTGCGAATATCGATCACTGGCTTGATTTGGTACTCATCCCAACACCTAACGAGCAGCTTTGTATCGTCATAGCCGCGATCTGCTGCCAACGTTTCGGCTGTTTTCAAGATTTCCGGTTGTCTTTCCTGCATCTGGCTTAGCAATGCATGCCCTTCGGTTATATCCGAAGCAGAGGCTTTTGTGAGCTTGAATGTCACCGGCAGTTCATACGTTGCATCTACCACTAAATGCAGTTTATAGCCAAACCATTTGATATGAAAATAATTCCCTCCCTGGGCATACTGATCTAAAAATGTCAAGTGCATGGAACCAATTCCCAGCAAAAAATGGGTATAGGGATGCCCGGGATAATCGTTGTAAATGTTTCCAGTAGTTATTGTGCTGGATTCTTCTGAACTTCGTAGCCTAATTGACGTACTTTAGCGATTAAATATCCTTCCATTCGATCCTGGTTTCGCTCCTGTAAAAAGTCTACACCTAACTCTTTATAGTGATCACGGTTTAACAGGATGTGATAGACAATGACTAAGATCTTATGAGCAATGGCTATAGTGGCCTTTTTCTGGCCTCGTCGTCTACTAAGCGCCCAATACTTGGAACCTAAATACGTTCTGGTTTTACTAGCTGCATGAGCGGCCTGACATAATGCTGTTTTTATTGCCTGATCCCCTTTGGTTGTGCGTGTACTTTTTTTTTACCAGCACTCTCATGATTACCGGGACATACACCTGCCCATGAAGCAAGATGCTGGGCTGTCGGAAACTTGGTCATATCGATTCCGATCTCTGCAATAATTACAGCAGCTACGTTCCGATCAACTCCTGGAATGGCATCCAGTCGCTCAACCAGCTCATTATAAGTAGCTAGTGCCTCATCGATCTTAGTCTCTACACTCAAAATACAGGCTTCCAATGATTCGAGGTGAGTTAGGATAGTATTCAGCAGAAAGCGATGGTGTTCAGTTAAGGTTCCTTGGAGTGCTTTTAGAAGTTTGGCGATTTTGGGCTTTACATTCCCATGAACCATCTCTTCTAATTCCTTGGCTGTGAGCGATTCGTTGTTCAGTAATGCCTTGAGAATTCGTAAGCCGGAAACTCCAAAGACATCTGACAATACCGAGCCCACTTTAATGTTGGCGTCTTCCAGAAACTTTAGAATTCGATTGCGTTCCGCCGTGCGTTGATGAATTAATTTTTTACGATAGCGGGTTAGGTCCCGAAGTTCTCGAAACGGCTTCGGAGGAATAAAACTGGCTTTAAGCAGCCCTTTGCGAAGAAGCTGAGCGATCCATTCACTGTCCTTAACGTCTGTTTTTCGTCCCGGAACATGTTTGATGTGTCTAGCATTCACAACCATCACTTCAAAATCAGGTTCAAGAATGTTATACACTGGCTTCCAATAGATTCCGGAACTTTCCATCGCGACATGAGTACAGCCATGGTTCGTTAACCAATCACTCAAAGCCAATAAATCCGAAGTCATTGTACCAAACGTTTCTGTCACCGTAATGGGACTTTTACTTAATGTCCCATTAATGACGGTCGCCACGACTGTTTCCTTGTGAACGTCTAACCCGGCACAACATGGAATTAAGTCTTGCATAAAGCACCCTTCTTTCATAAAAAATTGAACAGGGTTCGCTTCGATCAGAGACAAACAGTAATTTGATATTCGTGCTCGCAGCAACAGGAATTTGTGCTCAATGATCGATGCTGTCCGTTTAGTTCGCGGGGTCTGATATTGCTACCACCATAAAGATTTACGACTTACC
>NZ_JAKIHL010000074.1 GCF_021608135.1 Microaerobacter geothermalis | reverse complement strand
TTTGACTTCCACTTTTAGACTGTCAACCTGAAAGACGTCCTGTATTTTCTTTGAAAGGGAGAGCAAAAGATTTCCGTCTATTTTACGAATAGTCTTCCAACGCTTTAAAATAGCTTTTCCAATTTTGTTCGAGAACTTTTAGACATTGTTGATAGGTATGCGAATGGAGATATTCCCTATGCCAATTGGATTTCAGTTCCCTTTCGAGCGCATGGTATGATTTATATGGGTTTTCACGGTTTTGATGGTTGGCAATGTTGTATAGTTTGGTGGTATGAAAGGATAATTCTTCGATGATTTGTTCTTGTTGACCGGTCCATCGTGGGTAGAATTTAAGCGTTAGTTTCAATCGTTTCACCTCCTCTTCCTATGATGATTATACCATAAGAAAAGGCGTTATGGAACATTTGTTTGTAATCAGTCAGCATTTATCTCCCCCTTATAGAAGATGGGAGTCTTCTGCTAAGTAATGATAAAGATTCGAAAATCTCCGCTTACAGCTCCTCAAGCCGTTTCTATCAACTCCCTCAAAGAAGCATAATTTTTTTATTATAGATTCTTTAATTAAGAACTTATTTGCATCACTCATTTCTTTTCAAATAAAAACACTTTAACCAAATTTGGTTAAAGTGTTAAACAAGGGTAATATATCAAAGTAAGATATGTATGGTGCCGGTGATCGGAGTCGAACCGATACTCCCGCAAGGGAACACGATTTTGAGTCGTGCGCGTCTGCCAATTCCGCCACACCGGCATATAAAGTTGTGACCTCTTTTAGGTAATAGGATGGGGTAGGATCTAGGATCTGCCCTGAGAGATACGCTACTTCGTAACGACATCATCTCTCTTCGCCACTTTTGCTCCTTGCTTACCTTATCCGCCTAGGACCCATTGGTCTAATATCTCATCGGTCGTAAACAGATGAATGGCGTGCCCTGAGAGATTCGAACTCCCGACCTTCTGATTCGTAGTCAGACGCTCTATCCAGCTGAGCTAAGGGCACATCGTGGTGCCGAGGACCGGACTTGAACCGGTACGGTAGTCACCTACCGCAGGATTTTAAGTCCTGTGCGTCTGCCAATTCCGCCACCCCGGCAGCTATAAAATTGGAGGCGGCACCCAGATTCGAACTGGGGATAAAGGTTTTGCAGACCTCTGCCTTACCACTTGGCTATGCCGCCCTATTAATGATGTGAGTCGAAATGAAAAAAGTTAATTGAATGATGGAGCGGAAGACGGGATTCGAACCCGCGACCCTCGCCTTGGCAAGGCGATGCTCTACCCCTGAGCCACTTCCGCATATTGGCTGGGCATCCTGGATTCGAACCAGGGAATCACGGAGTCAAAGTCCGTTGCCTTACCGCTTGGCTAATGCCCAACGATTTGGGGCGACTAATGGGAATCGAACCCATGAATGCCGGAGCCACAATCCGGTGCGTTAACCACTTCGCCATAGCCGCCACAATATATTGTATTTGGCAGGGGTGGTAGGAATCGAACCCACACTGGAGGTTTTGGAGACCTCTGTTCTACCATTAAACTACACCCCTATAATGATCAATTTGTCAAATTACATGGTGGAGGGGGTAGGATTCGAACCTACGAAGGCGATGCCAACGGATTTACAGTCCGCCCCATTTGGCCACTTTGGTACCCCTCCGCACTAGAATATATCTCACATCTCTTACTCCTAAAATGGTGCCGGCGAGAGGACTTGAACCCCCAACCTACTGATTACAAGTCAGTTGCTCTACCAATTGAGCTACACCGGCTCGAAGAAATGGTGGCTCGGGACGGAATCGAACCGCCGACACGAGGATTTTCAGTCCTCTGCTCTACCGACTGAGCTACCGAGCCTCTTTTCAAGCAGCAATGATTATTTTATCACGCTGTTATGCATTATGTCAAATGCGGATAATACCATGGGTGAGAATTTAATATGGCGGAGCTGACGGGATTCGAACCCGCGTTCTCCTGCGTGACAGGCAGGCATGTTAGGCCAACTACACCACAGCTCCATTTTTGCCTGTACCCATCAGGTACTCTTGTTGTCTTATTAACTTTATATTTAAACGATACAGCCAAAAGAAGAATATTGGTTGCGGGGGCAGGATTTGAACCTGCGACCTTCGGGTTATGAGCCCGACGAGCTACCGGACTGCTCCACCCCGCGAAAAAATGGTGGACGGTGACGGGATCGAACCGCCGACCCCCTGCTTGTAAGGCAGGTGCTCTCCCAGCTGAGCTAACCGTCCATAGTTTATGAAATCTACTCAGTAGATGTTTATGAAAGTGGTGACCCGTAGGGGATACACTCCTTCGTCGTGACTCCAACATCTGTTCACTGCGTCCCTTACGGTCCTTGTTCACAGTGTTTCCGACGAACCCTTAGGGGTTCTCATCTCCCTACTCAGTAGATATTTATGAAAGTGGTGACCCGTAGGGGATTCGAACCCCTGTTACCGCCGTGAAAGGGCGGTGTCTTAACCACTTGACCAACGGGCCACAGGATTTGTTATGGCGGAGAGAGTGGGATTCGAACCCACGATACCGCGTTAACGGTATACACGATTTCCAATCGTGCTCCTTCGGCCAGCTCGGACATCTCTCCATGTGGCTCCGCAGGCAGGACTCGAACCTGCAACCTACCGGTTAACAGCCGGGTGCTCCACCATTGAGCTACTGCGGATCATTTGCCTGGCAACGTCCTACTCTCCCAGGACCTCCCGGTCCAAGTACCATCGGCGCTGGAGGGCTTAACGGTCGTGTTCGGGATGGGTACGCGTGTATCCCCTCCGCCATCATCACCAGACTTCTATAC
>NZ_JAKIHL010000073.1 GCF_021608135.1 Microaerobacter geothermalis | reverse complement strand
CCTCTTTGTTGGGCTAATTTTCAATCCATCCTTGTTCTTCTGCAAGATCTTCATCAAAATACGCTCTTTCGTTTGGAGTGTATATAATCACAGCTTTTACTCTAGGGTCCCAAAACACCCTCGCTCCTAGCGTTTCTACTACAAAACGCAAAGGCACCATAGTTCTGTCATCCTTGATGACGGCTTTCGTGTCAAAGGTGACCTCCCGGCCGTTTACCAGTCCCTTGTTTTCGCCAACCTTTAGCTTGATGATGGTTTTGGTCTTCCCGTCACTGTTTGGTTTTTCGATGGTGACGGTTCGGGTGAAGGGATTCCAGCTAACATCTGCCTCAATATGGCGAGCTTCGGCAATGAATCTTACGGGTACCATGGTTCGGTCATCCTCATTGATATAGGGCTGTGCATCAGGAAATTTTATACCCAAACCATCAATTGATACACTCACACTATTATCCCTTTTTATTCCATCTGTTGCAGTATCCCAGTTCATTAAGACAATAAGGTCTTCATATTGACCGAAACTACCGCCGTCACGCCCTTGATTCGATGCATCGATATATGGCACTAAGGGGCCCCCGTTTTCCGGATCTGCTGGGATGTATACCGCTTCACCCTTCGTTATAGCTCTTGTTTCTACTTCTAGATGCGCAGGGTGACTTTTTCTTCCTTCCGGAAAAATCGTATATAGTTGTACCAAATACCTTGTATCAGGTTTTAATCCGGTAACCACTATATTTGTTTTGCTTGTTGTCTGAGAATATACTTTTTTTGATTCATCCGGATTATCTGCGTATTTTGAAGGATACTCGTATTGATAAACGTCTATGCCATAACTAACGGCATTTTTTACGCTGTCCCATGACATCGTTAGCCCATCAGTAGTGATGTCTTTGCCTATCACTTGATTAGGTCTCTCGATAATTCTTGGGTCTATTTTTGATTTACCAATATACGGTGCAAGCCAATCTTGTTCATATAACCTTGGGTCTATGTTTGTCTCACCTGCCCACGCCACACCCGTCATCGTCATTAACAACAGTACAATTAACACAATCTTTTTGATGCTCATGTCAAAACCTCCCATTTTTTTTGTTACTTCTATCATAAACCGACTTTTAAAAATGACAACCCGTTATAGTAGGACTTTTGGATTATTTTGATCTCATTTGCTATCTCATCCCTTTTTATTCTACATAGCTAACTATGTATCTATGTAGAATATATTATAATATTGCCACATAGTCAACTATGTGTTATATTTTTTTGGGGGTGAAAATATGCCACGAAAAAATGTAAATACAACACTTGACGAAGAACTATACAAAAAAATTCGACTACTTGCACTCAAACTTCAAGTTAATGCCAACGATCTCATAGAAGAGGGAATGCGGTACATTCTAAAAAAATATGAGAACAAAAAAGACGCCTCTACAAAACAGTGAGCGACTTTTCCGTTTCGTGCTACATTTGCCATCTCAACCCTTTCTATGTATAATAAACTTAAAGAAAGCATAAAAATAAAACAACCGAGGTGCGACAACACCCCGGTTTGTACAACATCCGCATGATGAGCGGTCATAGGCTAATCGGCCAAAATAGTTGGAGTAACCCACCGTCTTCTAGCCAAGGGTGGGTTACTTTTTTCTTTGTTGCGACACTGCAATTACTGCTACAATCAAAGTTGCGAATCCTATCATCTTAATCGGTGCAGGAGACTCCGATCCTCTATAGGTCGGAGAGGAATGCACCTTCTCTCCTTTCGTTTCCAAATTTGTCTAACTCACTTTCTTAACAAACCATGTCTGTTGAAATACCTTTTGGCATTCTTCCGGCTTGGCATTTTGCATTACTCGCCTGTTTTCAAAATCAAACGAATGCAAACTTAATCTGCCTTTGGTTGTGCCACCTGTTCGGTATAGTTTGCCTTTGTACCAAACCACGGTGTTCTTTTTGAATCCCAATGCAAAACTGCCTCCGTATGGCTTGCGTACACCACTTTTTGCGGGTTGAAAGACATGAAGTTGCCGTCTTGCCATCTCTGGTCTACGCCATGCCATGAAGGTTGTAACAACTAGATTCTTTGTCCTCAACAACAACCAACACAACGCCAACCCATCTACCGCTTGGGACGAAAAAACAAGTTCACCCTTCTTGTCGGTCTTTTCCAATCTGTTGATCTCTCTTGCTTTTCTCGTATCCTCCGGGTCATACAAGTAGAGATTGCCACGGGACTTCAAAAAGGCATACAACCTGCTTTTTCCTAACATCGTCCAGGTGTAATACCGCCTGTCTTGCTCCCCTTTCAATCGATTGCCATTGATCTTCATGTCCTCTACCGCAAAATCGGTGATCGGATAGATTTTGAGCAAGGATTCTATAAGTCGAATTCTCAACTCTACCTTTGCCTTAATTGAGGGTGGCAGCCATCCTTCTTTGCGAAGGCGATTATTGAACCTTTTAGGTCTACGCCTTGTGTTGCGAAACCGCCGTGCCCTTCTCATGTTCCTTCTCTGCTCCATCTTCTTTGCGATTCTGTTTTTGACCTCCAACATCCCTGATAATTGCATTTTTTCTTTGGTAGCGATGCAATAGCCGTCATAATGTGCGCCGGGGTCTATTCCCATCGCCATTTGCTGTGTATGTTTGCTCGTAGGGGTAGTTAGCTGGATATAGAAAATTCCTGTTTTTGTCCACTTCTTGACCGCTGCTCCCTGTTTTAATAGTTTTCTTGCTTTTGCAGGAGAGCAGGGCATGAGAGGTGTTCCGTCTTGATGTACCACTGGTACTTTTTGCACGGTATTCGTGCCTCCTTTCAGAGTTTCGTGCCCTTCGACAATGCCTGACAGGCTTAGGCTTATAGCCGTGGCATTTAACGATTCTGCCGCATTTCCCCAGACTAGGGCGTGCATCCAGGAGGTGCTTGTAGCCTGTCAGGGCGTAGGCTTTCGCCTTTGTCTAGTCAACGGTTACCTTGGTATCGTCATCCCAAGCCCCTACTTCTTTAAGTAGGGGTCATTGACGGTCATCACCCCCTTTCGAGGGTTTTTGACCACCCACCCTGCCTATATAGTTGTACAACCACATTGTACCATAATCATCGAGAAAAATGATAAAAGATGGAATCTACTTTAAGTACGTGAACTACTCACCACTTAACGTGTCCACGTTTGAAGTGGGAGCTTCCTAATCAAAGATTAGAGATTTGTTTCAAGCGAAGTTTGGTATTTAAGTTTCCACCTAATGGTTTAGGCAACCCTTATTCGCTTTGGATGGTTCACGCATCCATTATCCCTCACTGCTTGTATCAGATAGGGAATACCTGTATAGGCTTGTCTTAGAATATTAAGACTACCGTTAATATCTGCATTTATCAG
>NZ_JAKIHL010000072.1 GCF_021608135.1 Microaerobacter geothermalis | reverse complement strand
TGCCTGGCAACGTCCTACTCTCCCAGGACCTCCCGGTCCAAGTACCATCGGCGCTGGAGGGCTTAACGGTCGTGTTCGGGATGGGTACGCGTGTATCCCCTCCGCCATCATCACCAGACTTCTATACCTTTGGAACAAAATCTAGTTTACATCGTTTCTTCCCTTTTTTCAAGTGGCATTTTGTCCCTTCAAAACTAGATAAGGAAGAAAGTTCTTGAAGGGGTTTCTTAGGTTAAGCCCTCGACCGATTAGTATCCGTCAGCTCCATCCCTCACAGGACTTCCACTCCGGACCTATCTACCTCATCTTCTTTAAGGGGTCTTACTTTCCGGAGATCAGATGTCGGAAACCGGATGCCGGATACATGCTTTTTCTAAGAAGTTTTTATACCTTCTTTTTCTTTGCACGATCCTCTCCTTCGAAGCCTTTCTTTCATTCTGGCTTCTGGCTTCTGATCTCTGACCTCCGGAAAGGGGAAATCTCATCTCGAGGGGGGCTTCACGCTTAGATGCTTTCAGCGCTTATCCCTGCCACACTTAGCTACCCAGCGGTGCGCCTGGCGGCACAACTGGTACACCAGCGGTGTGTCCATCCCGGTCCTCTCGTACTAAGGACAGCTCCTCTCAAATTTCCTACGCCCGCGACAGATAGGGACCGAACTGTCTCACGACGTTCTGAACCCAGCTCGCGTGCCGCTTTAATGGGCGAACAGCCCAACCCTTGGGACCTACTTCAGCCCCAGGATGCGACGAGCCGACATCGAGGTGCCAAACCTCCCCGTCGATGTGGACTCTTGGGGGAGATAAGCCTGTTATCCCCAGGGTAGCTTTTATCCGTTGAGCGATGGCCCTTCCATTCGGTACCACCGGATCACTAAGCCCGACTTTCGTCCCTGCTCGACTTGTCGGTCTTGCAGTCAAGCTCCCTTCTGCCTTTACACTCTTCGCGCGATTTCCAACCGCACTGAGGGAACCTTTGGGCGCCTCCGTTACTCTTTAGGAGGCGACCGCCCCAGTCAAACTGCCCACCTGACACTCTCCCCCATCCAGCTCATGGACGTAGGTTAGAATTCCAATATCATCAGGGTGGTATCCCACCATCGCCTCCACACATCCTGGCGGACATGCTTCCAAGGCTCCCACCTATCCTGTACAAATCATACCAAAATTCAATATCAGGCTGCAGTAAAGCTCCATGGGGTCTTTCCGTCTTGTCGCGGGTAACCTGCATCTTCACAGGTATTACAATTTCACCGGGTCTCTGGCTGAGACAGTGTCCAAGTCGTTACGCCTTTCGTGCGGGTCGGAACTTACCCGACAAGGAATTTCGCTACCTTAGGACCGTTATAGTTACGGCCGCCGTTTACTGGGGCTTCGGTTCAGACCTTCGCTTGCGCTAAGCCCTCCCCTTAACCTTCCAGCACCGGGCAGGCGTCAGCCCCTATACTTCGCCTTGCGGCTTCGCAGAGACCTGTGTTTTTGCTAAACAGTCGCTTGGACCTCTTCACTGCGGCCCCCTCAGGCGTTCTACCCTAACGGGGCACCCCTTCTCCCGAAGTTACGGGGTCATTTTGCCGAGTTCCTTAGCCAGAGTTCTCCCGAGCGCCTTAGGATTCTCTCCTCGCCTACCTGTGTCGGTTTGCGGTACGGGCACCTGCTCCCTCGCTAGAGGCTTTTCTTGGCAGTGTGAGTTCAGGGACTTCGGTACTCTTTTTTTCCCTCCCCTTCACAGCTTAGCATCCCGCCAGGCGGATTTGCCTACCTGACTGCCTTACTGCTTGGACAGACTCTTCCATCCGTCTGCTTCCCCTACCCTCCTGCGTCACCCCTTCGCTCATGCGGTTCTCGGTGGTACAGGAATTTCAACCTGTTGTCCATCGTCTACGCCTTTCGGCCTCGACTTAGGTCCCGACTTACCCTGAGCGGACGAACCTTCCTCAGGAAACCTTAGGCTTTCGGCGGACAAGATTCTCACTTGTCTTTTCGTTACTCATACCGGCATTCTCACTTCCATGCGCTCCACCGCTCCTTTCGGTACGGCTTCTACGCCCATGGAACGCTCCCCTACCATCTCAGAGGTCAGATATCAGAAGCCGGAAGCCAGATTATTTCCATTTCTTATGAAGTATATATAGTTGCTTCCCTAATTCATCGTACTTCTGAAACAATTCCATATATTCTTCTCTTGGAATATAATCTAAATCTTTCCCGAACTCTAATAATACTTTTACTTCGTCTTTTGAGCCATGAGCCATCATAAGATATCTTTTGAAATCCGCTACTGAGCTTTTCTTTCCATATCCTTCTGCTATGTCTACTGGAATGGATATGGCTGCTCTTCGTAATTGACTTCCAAGTTCATATCTTTCGAAGTCTGGAAATGTTAAGGTTAGTCTGTGAACTTGAAGTGCTAAATCATATATACTTGATACACTCTCAAATCACGGTAACTTTCTATCAATTTTTACCTTCCTTCTCCGACTTCTGGCCTCTGATCTCTGACCTCTGGATCCATAGCTTCGGTGGTATGCTTAGCCCCGGTACATTTTCGGCGCAGAGTCACTCGACCAGTGAGCTATTACGCACTCTTTAAATGGTGGCTGCTTCTAAGCCAACATCCTGGTTGTCTGTGCAACTCCACATCCTTTCCCACTTAGCATACACTTTGGGACCTTAGCTGATGGTCTGGGCTGTTTCCCTCTCGACTACGGATCTTAGCACTCGCAGTCTGACTCCTAAGGATGAGTCCCTGGCATTCGGAGTTTGACTGAGTTCGGTAATCCTTGGCGGACCCCTAGCCCAATCAGTGCTCTACCTCCAGGTCTCTTCCCTTAAGGCTAGCCCTAAAGCTATTTCGGGGAGAACCAGCTATCTCCGAGTTCGATTGGAATTTCTCCCCTACCCACACCTCATCCCCTGGCTTTTCAACGCCAGTGGGTTCGGGCCTCCAGTAAGTGTTACCTCACCTTCACCCTGGACATGGGTAGATCACACGGTTTCGGGTCTACGACTACATACTCTCTCGCCCTCTTCAGACTCGCTTTCGCTGCGGCTCCGCTCCCTCGCTTAACCTCGCATGTAATCGTAACTCGCCGGTTCATTCTACAAAAGGCACGCCGTCATCCCTTAACGGACTCCGACTGTTTGTAGGCACACGGTTTCAGGTTCTCTTTCACTCCCCTCCCGGGGTGCTTTTCACCTTTCCCTCACGGTACTGGTTCTCTATCGGTCGCTAGGTAGTATTTAGCCTTAGGAGATGGTCCTCCCTGATTCCCACGGGATTCCTCGTGTCCCGCGGTACTCGGGGTCACATTCGGCTAGCTTCAGTTTTTGGCTACGTGACTCTTACACTCTCTGGTCAGCCTTTCCAGACTTCTTCGCCTAACCTCTGCTATCCCTTCTCTATGTGCCCCTCTACCCCGTGATCTCTCACGGTTTAGGCTCTTCCCCTTTCGCTCGCCGCTACTTCGGGAATCACTTTTGTTTTCTTTTCCTCAGGGTACTTAGATGTTTCAGTTCCCCTGGTCTGCCTCCATTCACCCTATGTGTTCAGGTGACGGTGCCGTCCTATGACAGACGGCGGGTTCCCCCATTCGGATATCCCCGGATCTACGCTTGCTTACAGCTCCCCGAGGCATTTCGGTGTTCGCCCCGTCCTTCGTCGGCTCCTAGCGCCTAGGCATCCTCCGTGCGCCCTTCGTAGCTTAACCTACTCTACACTCGTAAGATGTTCTCCTTCTTGCGCTCTGATGTACTCCGTCTTTCCCTTGTACATCTACTCCTTCTTTCTTCCTTTATCCAGTTTTCAAAGGACAATG
>NZ_JAKIHL010000071.1 GCF_021608135.1 Microaerobacter geothermalis | reverse complement strand
GATCAGAGACAAACAGTAATTTGATATTCGTGCTCGCAGCAACAGGAATTTGTGCTCAATGATCGATGCTGTCCGTTTAGTTCGCGGGGTCTGATATTGCTACCACCATAAAGATTTACGACTTACCCATTCCCCTGTTCAATTTCAATTATGGAAAGATAACGATGATACAGTAACTAGGTAACTACTGGATGGAATTATTTTCATGCGAATTTGTGACCCTTCGGGTCATGTAAGTTTAGTTCCACCCAAGTAGTCGGCAGTCTTAACCCGATAAGAAGAGGAGGATAGTCACATGAAACCTTTTCTCTCTACCTTGCTTTTTCTGACCAGACTCCCCTTTCCCCATTCAACGGATGCCAATTTTGCTATGAAGGCTAGCCTTCCTTTTTTTCCAATCGTTGGACTTATCATTGGATCAGCCGTCTATTTCGCTGATCTATTGCTGCAGATTTTTTTTCCTTCTACGATTGTTGCAGCTCTCTTATTGATCATTTTGTTTTTTATGACCGGCGGTCTTCATACCGATGGATTGATAGATATGGCTGACGGTTTATTAAGCCATCGTTCGAGGGAGCAGATGTTGTCCATTATGAAGGACAGCAGAGTGGGAGCCATGGGAGCAACCGTGGCCATTCTTTATTTTTTATTAAAATGGTCTGCCTTAAAGGAAATTCCAGCTGTATGGAGATTTGAAGTTCTAATCACCATGCCAGTGATCAGCCGTTTGGCTATGGTTTGGGCTATTTCCTTATGGCCATATGCCAGAAAGAAAGGCATGGGAAGTGCCTTTAAAGCCGAGGGGAAATGGCCAGTTTTTTTAGCTACCCTTATTTCATTGGTTTTAGTATACCTGATTTGGAAATGGACAGGGGTTCTAGTCATGGGTTCAGCTCTGCTGTTCACATTCCTGTTAGCTTCTTTAATCTCAAGAAGATTGGGAGGACTAACCGGAGATATTTATGGCGGGATCAATGAACTGATAGAATTGTGGGTGTTACTGGTTGGGCTGCTTTTGTTCAATCAATAATGGGGTGATCACTTTGCCAATGCAAATCATGTTAATCAGACACGGAGAGACCAGATGGAATGAGGAGAACAGGTACATTGGATTAACCGATCTTCCCTTATCTGAGAAGGGAAGAGAAACGGTTCAGCATACCGCGGGTTACCTGAAAAAGAAGCTTGGGAAAAATCCGATGGCTTTTATTTGTTCAAGCCCTATGAAACGTGCCTTGGAGTCGATGACGTATATCTTGAAAGAATTGGAGCTGTCTGATGATCAAATACAGGTCCATGATTGGCTGGGCGAGTTTGATTTTGGAAGATGGGAGGGGTTAACCTATGAACAGGTAAAGGGTCATTTTCCCAGCGACGTTTTTCGATTTTATCTGAATCCACGAAACTATAAACCCACTGGAGCAAAGGAGAATCAATCTGATTTTGAAACCAGACTCTTACCCGAGTTCAAAAAGGTATGTGATCAAATAAAAGATGGGGAAACCGCAATGGTTGTCACCCACGGGGGCGTGATCCGCACGATTCTTACCATTCTGATTCCCGGTACTTCCGTGTGGGACTGGAAAATCAAACCAGGGTCAATCGTGACGGTATCCTATGATCAGCATCAATCTGAACTGAGTGAAATTTGGTCGCCAGGAGAGGAGGATCAGCGTGGCTAAAAGCATAATGATTCAGGGAACAGGCTCTGATGTAGGCAAAAGTGTCATTGTTACTGCTTTATGCCGCATTTTTAAACAGGATGGGTACCGGGTAGCCCCTTTTAAATCACAAAATATGTCCAATAACTCCTACGTGACATCAGACGGAAAGGAAATTGGAAGAGCTCAGGGAGTTCAGGCAGAAGCAGCAGGGATTGAGGCTATCGTTGAAATGAATCCGATACTGATTAAGCCATCAGGAGATCATCATTCACAAATTGTCTTGATGGGACGGCCCTTACATACGGTGAATGCTGTTCAGTATAGAGAGGAATATTTTGAAATCGGAAAAAAGGCGATCATTGATTCCCTGCATCACCTTCAACAACAGGTTGATTTTCTTGTCATTGAAGGGGCGGGAAGTCCTGCAGAGATTAATTTGAATGACAGGGAACTGGTTAATATGAGGGTGGCCCGTTGGGCAGATGCTCCTGTCATTTTGGTGGCGGATATTGACCGTGGCGGAGTGTTTGCTTCTATTGTGGGTACATTGGACCTGCTTCATGACGAAGATAAAAAACGTGTGGCCGGTGTGATTATCAACAAATTCAGGGGAGATCTGTCCTTGCTGCAGCCGGGAATCGAATGGTTGGAAAATTATATTCAAAAACCGGTACTTGGCGTGATTCCATTTCTTCCTTCCCTGGAAGTTGAGGCGGAAGACGGGGTAGTGTTGGAAAGGAAGGGAGCACCAAGGGAGTATGCTGGTGAATCTATTGGAATAGCGGTGATCAGGAACCCCAGAATTTCCAATTTTACAGATTTCTACGCTTTGGAATTGGAACCAGATGTTTCTGTTTATTATGTGTCACATCCCACCCAACTGGGGAATCCCGATGCGATTATTCTACCTGGTACGAAGAATACCATTGAAGATTTAAAATGGCTAAGGGATTCGGGACTGGAAGATCAGATTTTGAAAGCAATCAAACATAGAAGAGTAGAACTGGTCGGGATTTGCGGCGGATATCAAATGCTGGGTGAATTGATTCAAGATCCTCTAAACATTGAATCATCCATGGGTGAAATAATAGGTTTTAACCTATTGCCCATTGTCACCACGTTTCATGAGATTAAAAGAACGGTTAAAATCATGGGAAAAACCAATTCATTCCCCTTATGGAAAGATCTTTCCAATCAACTGGTCCACGGCTATGAAATCCATATGGGACAATCAGTTTATACAAAAGAATGCAACAAACCTTTTCTTATTATAGAAGAGGATGGACAGACACATTTTGATGGAGCTGTGTCAGAGGAAGGAAATGTATGGGGTACCTACATCCACGGAATATTTGACAATGATGCATTCCGCAGAGGATGGATCAATCGGATAAGGAGGAAGAAAGGACTTGCTGCTGTTGAAATCATGGTAAATACAAAGGAAAGAAAAGAAGAATCCTTTAACCGTCTGGCTGATCATGTGAGAAGCTGCCTTCAAATGGGAAAAATATATGAATTGATTTTTTCTTAATTTATCATGTGATGATTATCACGTTGCTTTCCTGCAAAGAATGTTATGATAGAGACAGCAGGGAGATTATGATCCAGGTCATTATCATGGAGGTGCAATCCAGATGACGTCAGAACAATTTATCACATGTGAACAATGCGGAAAATTGTATGAAGGCAACGAGATAGGGAAACACTGGATTTGCGGTGATTGCAAAGTTGATAAGAAAACGGATGACCATGAAAAGAAGGCAATTCTTAAAGAAAAGTAGTTTAGGAGCGCGAACTAAACATACATGACCCGAAGGGTCACAAATTGATATGAAAAGGTATTTTCATATCAAAGATTTACACGTCCGCAACTTGAGTTCGGCGAAGAAGTTATAAAAGTTCGCTTTGTGACTAAAGAACGGAGCCCTCAAAAACATCTGGGTATTTCAAAGATGGAGTCAGTTTGAGGGCTAATTCCCATTCTTCAGTCCCGCATCTTCGTACGAACTCAAAGGCTGTCCTTAGTAAATTCTTTGATATGAAAATAATTCCCTCCCGGGTCATACTGATCTAAAAATGTCAAGTGCTTGGTATCAATTTCCAGATAAAAATGGGTATAGGGATGCCCGGGATAATCGTTGTAAATGTTTCCAGTAGTTATGATGCAGTATTCTTCTGAACTTCGTAT
>NZ_JAKIHL010000070.1 GCF_021608135.1 Microaerobacter geothermalis | reverse complement strand
ATACGAAGTTCAGAAGAATACTGCATCATAACTACTGGAAACATTTACAACGATTATCCCGGGCATCCCTATACCCATTTTTATCTGGAAATTGATACCAAGCACTTGACATTTTTAGATCAGTATGACCCGGGAGGGAATTATTTTCATATCAAAGATTCACACGTTGCTTGTCGAGTTCGTGCAAGAAGTGATTCAGGTCCGCTCCAAGTCTAAAGAACGGAGCCCTCAAAAACATCTGGGTATTTCGGAAGGTGGAGTCAGTTTGAGGGCTAATTCCCGTTCTTTATCCTCTCCGCTAAGTACGAACTCGATGGCTGTCCTTAGTGAATTCTTTGATATGAAAATAACATTTTCATATCAATTTGTGACCCTGCGGGTCATGTATGTTTAGTTCCGTCTATATAGCAAGCAACAAGAGACCCCATACGGGGCTATGTTTTCATTATAGAATTTATAAGTTTTGGGTACCGAAAGGTATCTTTTTTAATTGTCCGAGAAAATAGTCTTTAATGAGAATGATTCTGTTCTTGAACACAAATTTGCCACATTTGTTTAAAGGAAATGGTCTAAATCTGTCGAATAGAAACTAGAAAATGCAACCTTTTAGCCAGAAAAGGTCTGCTTAGACAGGCAGGTATTCACCATGAAGCGATTATTCTTTAATATCATATTATATGCTGCCGTAATTCCGATTCTGTTATTTTCCATTGGCTTTACCTATTGGATCGCTGTGGACATTCAGGAAAGAACGTTAAATAATTTGGAATCACAGGAAAATCTCTTATATAATCGGGTGAGAATGTATATAGAAAGCCAGACCAATTATCTAAATGTGGCATCTGCCCATCTGGGGATTGAAGGGATGGGACATTATAGCTTAATCGAGGAAGTACATGATACATTGTCTGATTTTTCTTACATCTATCTAACCGATAAGAAAGGATTAGTCAAGGTAACGCATCCGTATACGGATTTTAGCGGTGAGAACGATTTTGGGGAACGGGATTGGTTTCGCACGGTAAAATATACGGGGCGACCCTATGTATCTGGGTCTTATGTCTCCCATGCTGATGGTGAAAGTATCATCTTTATTGCTGTTCCCATCTATGAAGATAACGGGGAATTTAAAGGAGTAATTGGAGGCAATATTCCCTTATATAAAATTAACCATTACTTAAATGATTTGGGAAATATACAGGGGATCCATTTTATGGTTACCGATAAAATGGGAAAGTTGATTGCCACATCAGCCACATCCATGGAATATTTTGAAGAACTAAGATCACTATTTATAGTTTCACCTGTGAATATCATCAATAAGGTAAAGGTAGATGACCAAACATTTTATTTCAAGAGGGATAAGTTTTTCTGGGAGTGGTATACCACCACCTTTGTCTCTTATGATTTTTGGAAATCCTTGTTCACGATGAACAAATTCCTGATGGTTATTCCCGTGGTCCTTAGTGTGACCGTCATGATTTTCATATACACTTTAAATCGCCGGATGTTGACTCCGTTATCTGCCATCGGGAGTCAACTGGATATTATTTCGAAGGGGGACTACCAGGAGATTCATCTCACCAATACCACAAGGGAAATTGAGAAGCTTGTTTCATCGGTGAACATGATGGTCAGAGGTTTGCAAAAACATGCTGAACAAATAGAAGCCGAGCGTTTTTCTATGCTTATGACCATCATTTCCCTCTTGGAAGCGAATGATCCTTATACAGCGGGACACTCTCAACGGGTGATGATGCTCTCCAAATTAATCGGTGAAAAATTGGGGCTTCCCGAAAGGGAATTAAAAAAATTGGAAACGGCTGCCCTTCTCCATGACATTGGCAAAATTGGAATACCAGGCAGTATTGTTCAAAAGCCAGGGCGATTAACAAAAGAGGAATATGAAATCATTAAACTTCATCCAACCATTAGTGAACAGGTGTTAAAGCATATCAGAGACTTTGATTCGATCCGTACGGCGGTTTTGCACCATCATGAAAGGATGGACGGAAAGGGATATCCCCTTGGATTAAAGGGGGAGGAAATACCTCAATTGGCTAGAATTATTAGTGTGGCAGATGTCTTTGATGCCCTTACGTCCCATCGTCCTTACCGTGTTGCATTAAGTTTCGAAGATGCTGTTGAGTATATAAAAAATAATCAAGGAGTTCAGTTTGATCCTCACATTGTTCAAGCTTTTTTAGAAGCATTAGAGTATAATAAATTAAGTAACAGTGATCAAACAGGATAATGGACAGGGAGAATTGGTATGTACCCATCTCAACGTTTAACTCATTTAACTTCTGCTATTTTTACAACGATGAATCAGATGAAGAAAATTGTGGAACAGAAAGGAATAGAAGTGATAGATTTGGGAATCGGTAGTCCCGATTTACCTCCTGCTCCACATGTACGCCAAGCCTTACAGGAAGCGGTTGCAAGGGAAGATTATTATGGATATCCTACTTCGGAAGGGTTAATAGCTTTTCGACAATCGGTGGCGAACTGGATCAATTATCGATTCGGTGTCAGGGTTAACCCGGAAAATGAAGTCCTTGCCCTGATGGGATCCCAGGATGGATTGGCCCACTTAACGATGGCGTGGATTGACCCGGGTGATGTCGTATTAGTTCCTGATCCAGGTTATCCCATCTATGCAGCCAGTGTCCATTTGGCTGGCGGCGAAGTATTTCCTATGCCGCTGAAGGCTGAAAATCAATTCCTTCCTGAATTAGAAAATATCCCGGATGAAATTAAAAGAAGGGCAAAATTGATGATTTTGAATTATCCTAACAATCCAGTTGCTGCAACAGCCGATTTGGATTTTTTCTCTAAAGTGGTTTCCTTCGCAAAGGAACATCAAATCATAGTGGCCCATGATCTGGCTTACTCTGAAATGGCCTTTGATGGATATAACCCCCCTAGCTTTTTGCAGGCGGTAGGAGCAAAAGATGTTGGGGTAGAATTTAACTCTTTGTCCAAAAGCTTTAATATGGCAGGTTGCCGAATTGGTTATGTCATCGGAAATCAGGAAATTATTAAGCCTCTTGCTATTGTAAAATCCAATATTGACTACGGGGTATTTACAGCAGTACAGCAGGCTGCCATCGCTGCTTTGGATGGAGATAGGGAAGGGGTAAACCCCAATCATTTGAGTAAGGTGTATGAGCATAGAAGAAATGTATTCATAGAGGGGTTGAACCGGGTCGGCTGGTTCATTCCGAAACCAAAAGCAACGATGTTTGTATGGGCACCTATTCCTTCCGGTTGGGATAGTTTCAGCTTTGCGTCAACCCTACTAAAGGAGGCGGGAGTTGTTGTTATTCCTGGGAATGCTTTTGGCCAAATGGGAGAAGGGTATGTAAGAATTGCTCTTGTTAGGGATGAAAACATTTTAAAAGAAGTGGTCAGACGCATTGACAAATGCGGGATATTCAGTAGAAAATAAAGGTGGTTTGTTTTTCCAACGGTTGGGGAATGATAGGGTAGATGAAATGATAAATTGGAGGGGTATGTATGAATTTACCTAAGGAATTAAAGTATAGTGAAGAACATGAATGGGTCAGGGTGGAAGGAAATAAAGCCTACATAGGGATTACCGATTTTGCCCAGTCAGAATTGGGGGATATTGTATTCGTTGAACTTCCTGAATTAGGCTCTTCTGTTTCCCAAAATGAAACATTTGGAAGTGTTGAATCGGTAAAAACCGTATCTGAACTTTACGCTCCGGTAAGCGGTAAAGTTATTGAGGTAAACGGTGAATTGGAATCTTCTCCCGAATTGGTCAATGAATCCCCATATGAGAAAGCATGGATGATCGTTGTAGAAATGACCAATCCTGGTGAACTGGACAATTTGCTGAGTGCAGAAGAATATGAAAAGCACATCAGTGAGGATTAATATTTTCAAACCATTTGAATTACATGGATGCGGAACTAAAGATTCACACGTCCGCTAATCGAGTTCGACATCGTCGTGATTCATGTCCGCTTCAAGTCTAAAGAACGGAGCCCTCAAAAACATCTGGGGATTTCGAAGATGGAGTCATTTTGAGGGCAATTGCCGTTCTTTAGCCTCAACGCTTAAGTACGAACTCGAAGGCTGTCCTTAGTGAATTCTTTGATATGAAAATAATTCCCTCCCGGGTCATACTGATCTAAAAATGTCAAGTGCTTGGTATCAATTTCCAGATAAAAATGGGTATAGGGATGCCCGGGATAATCGTTGTAAATGTTTCCAGTAGTTATGATGCAGTATTCTTCTGAACTTCGTAT
>NZ_JAKIHL010000069.1 GCF_021608135.1 Microaerobacter geothermalis | reverse complement strand
TTAAACGATGATCACTATAAAGAGTTAGGTGAAGACTTTTTACAGAAGCGAAACCAAGAACGAATGGAAAGATATTTTATCGCTAAGGTGCGTCAATTAGGATACGAAGTTCAGAAGAATACTGCATCATAACTACTGGAAACATTTACAACGATTATCCCGGGCATCCCTATACCCATTTTTATCTGGAAATTGATACCAAGCACTTGACATTTTTAGATCAGTATGACCCGGGAGGGAATTATTTTCATATCAAAGATTTACACGTCCACAGTCGAGTTCGGACGAAGGAGTAATTAAAGTCCGCTTAGAGGCTAAAGAACGGAGCCCTCAAAAAAAAATCTGGTTATTTCTATGATGGAGTCAGTTTAAGGGCTAATACCCGTTCTTCAGCCCCTACGCTAAGTACGAACTCGAAGGCTTTTCTTAGCAAATTCTTTAGTTCTGCTGATGTAAAAAGGACTGACACTTTATTCCCACTTAAGATGCGAGACTCATAGTGGTGGTTAGCTATCGGATAATAGGCACTCGTCAAAATGTGGAGTGCCTTTTTATCTCATTTAACTTTATATTGGGGGGGATTGCCGTGGAGACAAGGGATGAGGGGAAAAAACGCTTTCATGTTTTAATGTCTCAACTTCAGTTGCCTGAAGAAATCTCTACCTATTTTTCCGGTGGAATTTTAGAGCGATTAATTCTGTCAAAAAAAAATAAAAGCTGGATATTTCAGATTTTGCTTCCTAAATTGCTTCCAGTAAACGTATACCAAATATTTATTCAGAGGCTGCGGACAACGTTTCACTTTATAGACAAGGTTGATTGCCAGATTCGATATGTTGAAACGGTTAAACTATCCTATTTTTTTAATGAGTATTGGTTGGATATGAAGCAACAGCTATCTCAATCAATCAATTCTACGACAAAGATATTAAATGAGTGGGAATACGATGAAGCAAAAAAAAAATTATTTTTCTTTGTGCCAAATGAGGTTCATCTAGATTTTATGAAGAAAAAAGAAGTGGCCAAAAAGATCGAAGAATATATTTATCATGTAATTGGTGAAAATGTACCTGTATCTTTTTGTGTGCGTGAAAATGAAGAAATGATTGAACAATTTCAGACAAACCTTATGAAAGAAGATAAAAACCTAGCCCAAGAAGCCATGACAATGAGAGAACAGGCAGCTAATCCAGATAAGAATATGCTGGTTCAACCTGTAAATTTTGATCAATTGATCGGCTATGAAATTAAAGATGACCCCGTACCCTTAAAGAGTATCATCGGTGAAGACAGAAGAGTCACCATCCAAGGTGTTATTTTTGAATCAGAATTGAGGGAATTAAAAAGTGGAAGATATCTATTAAACTTATATATCACTGACTATACTGATTCTATTTTAGTAAAAATATTCTCCAAAGATTCAGAGGATATTCCATCACTTAAATCTGTCAAAAACGGAGATTGGATAAAAGTAAGGGGCAATATTCAATACGACACGTTTGAACGTGATTTGGTGATGTTGGCAAATGATGCAAACCGCATTCCCCGGATCGAAAGAGTGGATGATGCGGAAGAAAAAAGGGTTGAGCTCCACCTTCATACGACCATGAGTGCAATGGATGCAGTCACATCAGTGTCTAAACTGATTGAGCAGGCTGCCAAATGGGGTCATAAAGCAATTGCCGTTACTGATCATTCAGTGGTCCAAGCTTTCCCTGAGGCTTACTACGCTGGGAAAAAGAATGGGATTAAGATTATTTATGGGGTGGAGGCAAACGTGATCAATGATTCCATCCCTATTGTACACCAACCTGAGGAAAGGGAAATCACCGATGACACATATGTCATCTTTGATATTGAAACCACCGGGTTATCTGTTGTTAATCATCAAATCATTGAGCTTGCCGGGGTAAAAATGAAGGGCGGGAAAGTGATCGACCGTTTTGAATCCTTTGTAAATCCCCATGAGAAACTTCCGGAAAATATAATTTCCCTTACCCATATTACAGATGAGATGCTGAAGGGGGCACCTGAGCTGGAAGAGGTACTGTCCGAATTTATAAAATTTATCGAGGGATGTACCCTTGTTGCCCATAACGCCCGTTTTGACATGGGCTTCATTCAGCAGGGATGTAAAAAAATAGGGATGGATGAAGTAAAGAATCCCGTTTTGGACACGTTGGAATTAGCCCGTTTCCTTTATCCTGACATGAAAAATCATCGCTTAAATACCCTGGCTGAAAAATTTCAAGTTACTTTGGAAAACCATCATCGCGCTGTGGACGACGCCGCAGCCACGGGCCTTATTTTATGGGAGATGATTAAAGATCTGTCAAACAGAAATATTAAACTTCAGCACCGTTTAAATGATTTTGTGGGCAAAGACTATCAGAATGCCAGGCCCTTTCACTGCAATGTATACGCCAAGAATGAGGTTGGAAAGAAGAATTTGTACCGATTGGTTTCCCTGGCACATACGACCTATTTAAACAAGACCCCCCGTATTCCCAAAAGTATTCTGGAAGAACTGAGGGAAGGCTTAATTATTTCTTCAGGTTGTGAAAAAGGGGAATTATTTGAAACGGTTCTTAATAAAAGCTTGGAAGAAGCAGAAGAAGTTGCTAAATTTTATGATGTCTTAGAAATCCAGCCTGTACAAATAAATCTCCATTTGGTAGACAAAAAATTAGTAGAAAGTGAGTTAGTCTTAATAGAAGCAAATCGAAAAATTGTCAGTATTGGGGAAAAGTTGGGCAAACCCGTTGTAGCCACCGGTAATGTACATTATTTACATCCTGAAGATAAAATGTATAGGGAAATTTTGATTCATGGTATTACCGGGTTCAGTCCCCTAAAGGATCAGAGAAAGCCCGATGTTCATTTTCGAACAACCAATGAAATGTTGGAAGAATTTCTCTATCTTGGTGAAGAGAAAGCAAAGGAAGTCGTTATCATTAATCCCTCTAAAATTGCCGATCAGGTGGAAGAACTGCAAATTATTCCTGACAAACTCTTTCCGCCAAAGATAGAAGGAGCAGATGAAGAGATTCGATCCATGAGCTACAATCGTGCAAAATCCATATACGGGGAGCCCCTGCCTGAAATTGTGGAACAAAGATTGGAAAAGGAATTAAACAGCATCATTACCCATGGATTTTCCGTGATCTATTTAATTTCACACAAACTGGTAAAAAACTCATTGGATAATGGATATTTGGTGGGAAGCAGGGGGTCCGTCGGATCATCCTTTGTAGCTACCATGACACAAATTACGGAAGTCAATCCGCTGCCGCCTCACTATGTATGTCTGTCTTGCCACTACAGCGAGTGGTTTACAAAAGGTGAATATGGGAGTGGATTTGATCTGCCCAATAAAGATTGTCCCAAATGCGGAACACCCCTAAAAGGGGATGGTCATGACATTCCCTTTGAAACCTTTTTAGGCTTTAAAGGGGACAAGGTTCCGGATATTGACCTTAATTTTTCCGGAGAATATCAAGCACACGCCCACAACTATACCAAGGTGCTGTTTGGTGAAGATTATGTATACCGTGCAGGAACCATTGGAACAGTGGCGGAGAAAACGGCCTTTGGTTTTACAAAAAAATATATGGAAGAAAAAAAATTGCAGTGGAGACAAGCGGAAATTAAACGGCTTGCCTATGGCTGCACAGGTGCGAAAAGGACAACGGGGCAGCATCCTGGGGGAATCATCGTTGTTCCAAATGATATGGATATTTATGATTTTTGCCCCATCCAATACCCTGCTGATGACAAAACATCAGAGTGGAAAACAACCCACTATGATTTTCACTCGATCCATGACAATCTTCTTAAGTTGGACATATTGGGACACGATGATCCCACGGTGATTCGTATGCTTCAAGATTTAACTGGTGTTGATCCAGAGACAATACCCATTACTGATGAAAAAATTATGCAGCTTTTCTCCGGAACAGAAGTTTTAGGGGTAACCCCTGAACAAATAAACAGTAATGTAGGAACCTATGGGATTCCCGAGTTTGGAACAAAATTTGTTAGACAGATGCTAGAAGAAACGAAGCCATCTACTTTCGCTGAATTAGTTCAAATCTCTGGTTTATCTCACGGGACAGATGTTTGGTTAAATAATGCACAAGAATTGATTCATTCAGGTATAGCCTTAAAAGACGTTATAGGATGTCGAGATGACATCATGGTATATCTTATTCATAAAGGATTGGAACCATCCCGGGCATTTAAAATCATGGAAAAGGTTCGAAAGGGCAAAGGATTGGATGAAGAGGATATTTCCTATATGAAGGAGTTTCAGGTACCTGATTGGTATATTGGGTCATGCCAAAAGATTAAATATATGTTTCCAAAAGCCCATGCTACGGCTTACGTTTTGATGGCTCTTCGGATAGCATACTTTAAAGTGTATTATCCCGCTTATTTTTACGCCACATACTTTACGGTAAGGGCAGATGATTTTGATCTTGAATTGGCCATCAAGGGAAGTGACGCCATTCGAAAAAGGATAGATGAAATCACAGAAATGGGAAATCAGGCGTCACCAAAAGAGAAAAACCTCTTGACCATATTGGAAATGTGTCTGGAAATGCTGGAAAGGGGATTTTTCTTTCAATCCGTTGATTTATATCGTTCCCATGCCACTCATTTTTTAGTTGATGGAAATATCTTAATTCCACCTTTTAATTCTATCCCGGGTGTCGGTACCAATGCTGCCCTAAATATTGCAAAGGCCAGGGAAAAAGGGGAGTTTTTATCCAAAGAGGATCTCCAGGAAAGAGCAAGGGTATCAAAACCTGTTTTGGATTTATTGGAAAAATTTAACTGTTTAAACCATCTGCCGGATACAAATCAGCTAACTTTGTTTTAATGACAAATATAAAATAAAAGAGCTATTTGCGATGTTCGGGAAACCAGATGAGACAAGGGTTTAGAGAAAGGCGAAAATAAATTTTACCCCAAAAACAAGCGGAAAAATGCGGGTTAATAGGAGTAAAAAAAGAGGCTAGGCAAAA
>NZ_JAKIHL010000068.1 GCF_021608135.1 Microaerobacter geothermalis | reverse complement strand
CGTTTGCCTCCAGCTTCCTCCAGATTCCGCCTCGCGGCGGACACCCTTGCTCTTGGCTAACGGTAGGCGCTCGCCAGCCCCCGTTCGGGACTTTCACCCTATAGATGATCGCCCATGCTGGGCGCACGAAAAAATGCACTTTATCTTTGACAAGATAAAGTGCATTTTCACAGGATTATGGGGCATTTTTGATTTTCGGGTTATCTATTTTCAATGAACTCTTCCGATAAGATACCTTTTCGGAAGAATTGGAGCGGTCGTAAGCAAATTAACTTGGGTGTTAGACAAACTTTTTAAATGAAGCTCAAAAACTTTATATTTCAAAGATGATTTTCCATATTACTTGACAAAAATTGAAATTGGGTAAATAATGGGATGTGGAGGTGTTCGAATGAGAGAGATTCTTGAGAAGTGTATGCTTTTGGATGAGCAAAGGAGTCTGATAGTAAAGGGAATCCAGGAGGGGAAGAAAGAATATCTAACAATAAAAGCTTTGCTTCCGACATTCACAACAAATACTTATGCTCCTCGTTTACAGTACGATTGTGTCAATACGCATGTTGAAAAAATGATCTTAAGCAATCCACATACACAGATGAAGGTTATTAAGAAACAGGCTGGTCTACATCCATACATTGTTATCCATGATACTGTGAGAAATATATTTATCTTGGTTTCAAAATTACCAAAAAACAAATATATTTATAATCCGTGCAGATACCGTGGTGATTTTGCTTCTTCGAATTTCGACCGCCTCTTGGAGCTTGGGGCTCCTGCAAACGAATTGTTGGAGGATTCAGTTTACCAACCGTCATTGTCTCTCGGGCCAGATTATCATCCTTTTGGAATCATAGTAAGTTATGATCGGGATAGTGACATGATTTTCGAGGGTGCTTTAAGACCTGATCAAGAAGATTGGATATATAAAGAAGATATTTCAAATTACATTACATTCAATTCTCAAGACATTATTCCTTTAAACAGCTACAAAGTTGATGATATTGAACCACGCGTTAAAGTACCACAAGAAGATGGCGATATTGTTATTAAATTGAAAAATAAAACTTTATCATAGAAGAACACCTTAGATTAGGAGTAATTTCATATGAGTGTAAAACATGAACCAAAGTTCAATCCAAAGAGGCTAAGGGAGGCACGCTTGGTACGCGGCTTGACTATTAGTGAGCTTGCAGAAAAAATTAATGTTTCTAAGCAAGCAATATCTCAATTTGAACTGGGAGAGCATACACCTAAACCAGAAACAATGATGGCGATAATCAATACGCTTAAATTCCCAAAAAGCTTCTTTTATCGAGATTTTAAAGAACAATTTGTTGGAAACACGTTTTTCCGTGCAAATGCAACTGCATCAAAGAAAAGTAAGGAGATTCAGTTTCACAAAACTTTATTAGCTGGGTATATCTACGAATATTTATCAGAATACATTGAGTTTCCAGAGCTAAATTTGCCAGATACTTCCCAGTATTTTAATTCAGAATGGGATAATGATTCAATTGAACAGTTAGCTTATCAAGTTCGTAAACACTGGGAACTTGGGGATAGACCTATTGCAAATATTGTTCACTTATTAGAGAAAAATGGGATCATGGTCTTTTCTGTTGATACTGATAATGAGAAGGTCGATGCTTTTTGCCAACAACGACAAGGCAGGCCTTTCATTTTTCTTGGTAACGATAAATCAGCATTTAGAAGACAGTTTGATGGTGCTCATGAATTAGGCCACATTTTGATGCACAAGGATATAGATAACCAAGATGTTCTTAGTCGGACTGAATTTAAAAATATGGAGAACCAGGCAAATCGGTTTGCTTCGGCATTTTTGATGCCAGCAGAGGCATTTGCCAAGACAGTGACTTCCACATCATTGCTTCATTTTGTGGAATTAAAAAAATATTGGAATGTATCCATCGCCGCTATGTTACGCAGGTGCTTAGACTTGAAACTGATTGATGAAAGCAAATACACATCTTTGGTAAAGCAAATGTCAATGAAGAAAATGAGAATCAAAGAACCTCTCGATGATGTCGTTCCTTTACAGGAACCTGTTGTTTTAAAGAAAAGTATTTTGTTGTTACTGGAGAAAAAGATTAAAAATGAACTGCAATTAGTTCAAGAAATATCTGTACCACAAGAATACATCGAAATGTTGTGCAATCTTGAAAAAGGAACTCTTAATTATAAAGAGCCCGAGCCAACAATAAGATTGGTTAAAAAAACGGACGAAACCTAATACAAGAAAGCTCCTGTTCAATTCTGAACGGGAGCTTTAAAAATAAATGAAAAAGAAGACGTTCAACATTTTGATATTGAATGAAGGTGAATTATGCTCACAATAGAAGAATATATCGCTCGGAGTAAAAAAGAAGATCAATTGAACGAGTTCAGCTTAAATGATCGAATGGAAAACATGAAAATATGCGTCAATTATGTATTTGAATATTTTAATCAGTACCTCGACTTTTCAAAGATGAATGAACAAACTGTATTAAACAATGAGCGGCTCGAAAAGTATAGAAAAACCATCAGTCAACATGATTCGGACATTCAGGAATGGTTGATTAATATTTATGATGAGTACGGTAAAAAGGTGAATCACTCGATCGTTAATTACTTAAAAAAGGACGACCTTTTCTATCTTTATTATTTGGACAGCGAATTTAGGAGCATCTCATATGATTGCTATGCTCATTTGATTAATAAAAATCCTTTTTTGAAGGACCAAACAGAAATGCTCTTTTCGTTTATTAAGGATTATCATCAAATTAAAGTTCAACAAACAAAATCATCCTATCAATTATCTTTTTCGGAAGAAATTGATCAATGGGTTGAAACGACATGGCAGAAATATAAAGTTGATATAATTGGTTTTTGTATGGATTGGATACACCGTTTTTATGATAATAAAGATCAATGGCCAATCAGTCATCGAAAGAAAAGCAATAGTAATTGGTTGAAGTACGATTATGACTATAAGCAGAAAAACAACTTGTTTAATCTAAATTCACTTTATAAGAGAATTTCGAACAGACCTTTTATTAAAGGTAAAAAGCAATATCTTGAATTAATAATGATGTACTTTTGGCTTCATGAGATCGAAGGGGATGAGGACAATTATTGGCAAGAGTATTTAAATAAATCTCTAGTTATTTCCAATTAACAGGTAAACATTTATTGATTATGCGAAAAGGATTGAGATGGATACAATGAATTATCAAGATTATATTCTCGAAGTTAGTGAAGATATAAAGGATTGCTTAAAAGAGATGGGGACGCAACCCATTTTATTCATTGGGTCAGGTTTGTCACAAAGATATTTTAATGGTCCAAGTTGGATTGGATTATTAGAAGCTCTACAGAAACATTGCCCATTAATTCCTAATGAGGTAGGGTTTTATCTTCAAGATCAGTACAAGTTAGAAGAGATAGGAACTGAATTTACTAAATATTATCGTGACTGGGCTTGGGCAAATAAAGATTTATTCCCTGAAGAACTATTTCAATCTCATGTACCAAAATCATCTTACATAAAATATCAAATTAAACGTATTTTTGAAGAAATTACTCCTAATGATGTAAATGAAATTCAAAATGAAGAATATAAGAGAGAGATCGAGCTATTGAGGAATATTCAACCTCATGCAATTATAACAACCAACTATGATACTTTTTTAGAAAAAGTTTTTGTTGATTATCAACCGATTATTGGCCAGCAGATATTAAAACCAGATACCATGTCAATTGGGGAAATATATAAAATTCATGGTTGTATCACTAATTACATTGATTTGGTTTTTAATAAAGAGGACTACGATATTTTTATGACAAAAAAGAAATATTTAAGTGCTAAATTACTTACTTTTTTTGCTGAGCACCCATTATTATTTGTCGGTTATAGTGGGAATGATAAAAACATTCTTAATATACTTTCCGATATTGATGAAATTCTTTCGAATGAAGGAGAATTGATCCCAAATATCTACTTCTTGGCTTATAACAAGAATCTGTCTGGGAATTCCAGACCTCAAAAAGAAAAAATATTTGTTGTGAATGGGAAAGAAATACGAGTGAAATATATAGAAGCTAAAAATTATGATTGGGTATTTGAAGCTTTTTCAGCAAATAAAGCAGTTGATAATGTTCACCCTAAATTACTCAGGGCTTTATTGGCACGAACTTACAAATTAGTTAGAAGTGATATTCCAAGACGAAGTGTAGATGTTGATTTCGAAGTGATTGAAAAGGTAATAAGTGAAGATAAAGAGCTTCCCAGATTGTATGGAGTGGCTTTGTTAGATGATCCAAGCCATATCAATATTCAATATCCTTATACTTTAACGCAAGTTGGCGAGTTACTTGGCTACCCCAGTTGGCATGGTGCAGATAAGTTGATTAATCAGATTAAATTGGAAAAAGGTATAAACATAAAGGCATCCGACAATAAATATCATGTTACAATCAAAATTGGAAAGTCGGAAATGAACAAATATTCTCAAGAAGCCGTCAGACTGTTATTAAAAGTGAAAAACAGCAATGAATATAACGTTGAAATTTAAAATATTGCAGTCAAATAATTCCCGTTGTGAATAATTTATATTTATTTCTCATATTTGGGAGGATCAATGTGGGGTATTTCGATTTTGCTCAAATATGTTTAAACGGCCATGTTGTAAATGATTCTGCAGGAACTTATCCTCAATATAACGAAAATTTTTGCACAGAATGTGGAGCAGAAACAATAACAAAATGCCCATCTTGTAATACTCATATTCGAGGTGATTACCATTCTGACGCAGTAGTCATAATAGGTGGTAGTAGGTATAAACTTCCAAAATTTTGTCATAATTGTGGTCAGCCTTATCCTTGGACAAAGATGAAAATTGAAGCCGCACAAGAGCTAGCATCTGAAATTAATGAATTAACTGATGATGAAAGGGAACTTCTCGCAAAAAGTATTGACGAAATCATAAAGGATACACCTAAGACAACTGTAGCCGCGACAAGATTCAAGAAGTTGCTTGCCAAAGTAGGAGCTCCCATTGCGGAATCTTTCCGAGAAATATTAGTTGACATTATAAGTGAAACTGCGAAGAAATCCATTTGGGGATAGCTGGTATTTTTTTGTTCGAATCAATTTCATAATTCATTTTCTTAATGAAGCTGACAGAAACAGAATTTTTTATCTTGCATTTTAAAAAATATTTTTATGATCTCTTAAGCCACCTTTACTTTCAGTTGAGCATTCATCCGATCTACAGCTAACTTGGAAGCATTGAAAAGGAGGCAGATTAAATCAAAATGGACCTTTGCCAGTTCACCAGTACGGTGCCGAATGTTGTTAAGTTGAAAATATTCCTTTAGGTATGCTATGACTCGCTCCACTGCGGTACGTTCATTGTAGAGGTTTTTCCATGCTTGGGTTCCTCTTGCTGGTGCAGGATACCTTCTTAAATCGGTTGTTTTCTTGATTTTGTAAACTTTTTGGCATAA
>NZ_JAKIHL010000067.1 GCF_021608135.1 Microaerobacter geothermalis | reverse complement strand
TAGCTTGT
Organism: Microaerobacter geothermalis; assembly: GCF_021608135.1. NCBI lineage: Bacteria > Bacillati > Bacillota > Bacilli > Caryophanales > Bacillaceae > Microaerobacter > Microaerobacter geothermalis. The sequence continues at coordinate 5,574 of NZ_JAKIHL010000067.1, read as the reverse complement.
ATCGCTCATTTCATCAAGGGTAAAGGCAAAGCCCTCGCTGTCGCTCGCCCTTGATTTCATTCACGATACAAGCTATTAGGGCCATTAAGGGATGAAGGATGACCTATCTGTTGTAACAGCAGGTGGAAATTTTACGCCCGATGTGGTATCCTTGACGTACGTTGTAGGTGTCTATATTGACGCCAAGGGTGATTGAATGCGGGCTTGTGAGATTTTTTCTCCGAGCTCGCCTTTTTTTGTTCGGGAGTCGTTTGGCGTTCTGGTTTGGTGGTTTCCCGTAAGGGATAGCTTTTCCCTTTGTACCAGACAAACAACTCTCCATCCAGTGTCTGACGTACTTCTACACGGGTTTTGAGTGGGATCGTTTGCTTTTGTTCTGTAGTGTCCATCTTGTAGGTTTTGCCTTGATAAGAAATCGTTTCTCCCGGCCCCAGGGTTCGCTCATCGCGATAGCATAATCAGATCCAGCGATTGTCCTGGCTCTAGGGGAACGAAAGCAGCTTCAGGATCCCGAGGCTCTACAGCGAATTTTTGATTATGATCTTCGATCAGTTCCGGAAGGATCCGGTTGGCCTCCTCAAGCGTGTTGACTCCGCGAATGCGCAGTTCGAAGAGCAAACGATCTTGCAAGGTCTGGAAAAGACGCTCGATACGTCCTTTAGCTTGTGGAGTCGTTGCCTTGATATGAGTGATCCCTAACTCCTTTAAGGCTTGACCGAATTGAGAGAGTGGCATAACTTCACCTGCTAACTCTTGCTCAATGGTTTGTTTTTCATTGGGGGAGCGGAAGATCGTATGTTGATCTGAAAAAATTCCCATGGGGATCTCGTGTTTCTCAATCATCTGTCGAGTGATCAGAAAATAACCTGCAGCATCCTCCTGTAGGCGGAACGTAGCAGCCAAAATTTTACCTGTGGCGTCATCAATAGCGGCATGCAGAGCAAGCGGTTCTGCTCGATCCTCCAGCCAATGATGGGGGCTTGCATCCATTTGAATCAACATCCCCGCTTGGGGTTTGCGTTCTCTTGGACGATGAGTCTTTGGGGGTCGTCTATTCCGTTTTGGCTTGATCCGAGCGTCAGAGCGAATGCGACGGATGGTCGATGGACTCACCTCGATTCCTTCATGTTTTGCTAATAATTCAGCAAAATGATGGTCATTACAGTTTTGATAACGATCACTGGTAAGAAGCTCTAAAATGGTTTCCCTCGTTTCGTTAGGAATGGCATGTGCAGGTTTTCGCCCTCTGTTTTTATGAATGATTCCTGTTTCTCCCTCCTCAAGAACTCGTTTTTTGAGGCGATACACCTGGCGGATACTGATTCCGAGCTGTTTTGCGGCTTCACCTCCTGTGGTGGAACCTTCCATATGTTGCCTGATGACTTTGTAACGATTCAACTCTTCTTTTTTCAATGCGATTCTCTCCTGTCCCATAGTGACATTTTCACTGATGCGTTACAATATGACAATATCACAGACGTACAACACACATTGTACTTCTCTTAGTTGACTTTTTAGAATTTAATAGTTAATATATAATTAACATTTTTTAGAAATTAAGGGAGGGGGAGTTAATGAAAGAGTTGAGTCCTTTTTAAATGGAAACACTAGGGAGATGTGAGTTTACGCCAAATTTTGGACTTTATTGACACCTACACAAGAGAATATATGTAATAAAGAGAGGAGGGAAATTTGATGTTGAAAAAGAAATTTCTAATTGGTTTTTTAACTGGATCTATCGCTTGGTTTTCGATAATTCCGGGACTTTCAAGTAGTACGCTTGCGTCTGGGGAAATTTCTGCTCAGGCTGTAAAGATTGGCACTTCAGATACTACTCAACCACTAAACAATATTGTACAGCCACAAGGGATTAAGAGCACAATTGTTAACATTGCTGTTAATACAGTAGCTAGTGCACTTCGTTATGGTGGCCCTGCATTAGAGTATATTGTTGGTTTTCTTGATAAAAAAGCTGCAGCTTCATTATCAAAAAACGCAAACAAAATTGCAGACAAACTCGATTACATTGCTGAAATTCCAGACCTTACTTCAAACATGGTAAAAACATATGTATATAATTTCCTTAGAAATGATTTGAAGATTAGTGGTGGTACTGCACTACAAATAGCAGATGCTATTAAAGCAGTAATTGATTGGCTTATTTTCTAGAAATTGAAACTATGAGGAATTAATAATGAACTTTGAGGAAAAGATTAAGGAACTTGAGAAAAAAATTGAACACCTGGAAACGCAGGTTTCACGATTAACTATTAGTAAACTTCCTAACCCCCAATATCCCTATTATGAATGGTTAGTATCTATGGATATACCTGATGGCAAAAGAGAAATGATGGAACATGCTTTGGTTATTTTATCAAGACGATTAGAAAAACAACCGATTTATAATTCTTACAAATCAAAGCTACCTGGTATCTCGTCTGAATTATTATACACCTCAACTATACCTAATTTTGAGGACGTGCAAATAATTCTATCAAGTATCCTTGGATTAAATAATCGTAAGCATGTCATCGACTTGTTACAGGCAATGTATAATCAAGATAAATTTTCGAAATTATGCAGGTATTTACTAGACAACGTTGACAAGGCTTGATCCTAACGAACCCCAAATGAAAAACAAAAAAGACGACCTCAATGAGTCGTCTTTATTTATTTGGCTAATATTTCCGCCAGAATACCGTCACGGTTTTCTAAAAATTTCTTCGTTATAATATAGTGAATCGTTTCTTCATAGGCGATTTTAGAGATCGGTTTCGTATCAAAATTGAATATTTGTGCATTTGGGTACCCTAAGATAATTGGTGAGTGAGTCGCAATGATAAATTGGGATTCTCCTTCCTTTACCATATCATCGATCAATCGTAAAAAAGAAAGTTGTCGTGTTGGGGATAAGGCCGCTTCAGGTTCATCCAACAAATATATTCCTTTTTTGGTGAATCGATTTTTAAAGAGAGACCAAAAAGACTCCCCATGAGATTGCGCATGTAACGATTTATTCCCATAAGCCCCCCTTGCTCCAATGTCATCAATATGTGAGGAAAAATTATAAAATGTTTCAGCACGAAGAAAAAAACCGCGGGTTATCTTAGGCAGCCAAGATAATCGAATATAAGGACCAAGAATCGATTCGGAGGCATATACGTTATAAAAATTATTTCTTGATCCCCCCGCCGTATGAAAACCGCATTGATATGCTATAGCCTCTAATAGAGTTGACTTTCCGGATCCATTTTCGCCGACAAAAAAGGTGACAGATGATTCGAATGTTAATTCTTCCAGGGATTGGATGCTGTCAATATGAAACGGATACTCGGCGGCTTCACCTTGCTTCATATTTTCTTTTAATAGCCTGAGGCTTCGCAAATATACAGGCATGGCTTAAGTCCTCCGTAATGATTCTCTATGTTTAGGTATTATTCGTGTGCGATACCATTCTTAGATACACCTTCGCTCATATTTTACGTTGTAGGTAATCCCTTGGCAATGATTTTTTTGCTTCATTTTTACTTCTATGTTTTTCTTTCATTAAATCTTACGACTTGTCAATCTTTCGCCTTGAAAATTCGCCTCTCCCCCTGTATCCCCATTTCACTGGCGTAGATTGTCGTTCCTGAGCCTCTCTACCGAGAAGTTCATGTGGCAGCACTCCCTCTTCGCGTTAGAGTAAAATAATCATTGGTCAGGATAGGAGGAAAAACGCATGTAAAAAGCGAAAAGAGACCTATCACACCCTTCAAAAAAGGAGGTCCCTTTTCAATGGAATTATTTAAATACATCTCCAGTTTAGCGCAACAAATCATGGATGGCAAGATGGATTTTGTGGGATTGGAGCAAGAGATATTTAAAATGGTGAAGGCACTTGGTGTGCCAATGATGGAAAAAGTTATAACAGAGGCAGATCATCGGCTCTTTGAACAGGAAAATCGCCCAGGCAAGAGTGAAGGTTTCCGTGAGATGGGGGTTCAGACATTGTTTGGTGAAATCTGTTATCGGCGTCGATTGTATCGTAATCAGCAAACATGGCACTATGCGCTGGACGAAAAATTAAGGAATTCAAGAAAAACAAACGAAAAGCCCCACCCTGATAAAAGCCGCCGCCTATATGGCGACCCAAAACTCTTACCGTGAGAGTGCGAAGATGCTAAGCCAAATAGGCATCCATATGAGCCATCAAAGGATACACCGGGCGGTTGAAGCGATTGGGGAAGCCATCGAAAAGCGACGAAATAGCGATAGCGCGGAGGAAGGCACCCGAAAAGCGGACATTGTAGTGGTTGAATCCGATGGCGTGCATGTCCCCCTTCAGGGAGCGGATCGAAAAAAAGCAAAGAGCCTGGAAATCAAGGTGGGTTGTGTGTACGAAGGATGGGAAGCAGCAGAGCCGAAAGGAAGCCGGTATCGCCTGAAACATCAAAAAATACTGGCGACAACCGGTACAGCAGAAGCGTACTGGGAACGAGTGGATCAATATTTGGTAACCACATATGATCTGGAAATTGTAGGGGTGATCGTCTTTGGCAGCGATGGGGCAGCATGGGGCAAATACGGAGCAGAACTATACGCGAATGCCTTGCATCAGATAGACACGTTTCATTTCCAACGGTGGATAAAACGCGTATTCGGATTTGGCCAACAAGCGATGGTGGACACCATTCGGGCGATGATTGAAACCGATGATCGACAAGGGTTCGAGGCGTTGATGAACGTTCAGGAGCGCAAGCACATCGAGAAGAAAAAAGAGATTAGGCGGTTGAAAAAGACGATAGAGCAAAACTGGGAAAGTCTCATGGATTACCGGGCAAGTGCGACACAATTACCGGAAATTGCACGAGGCCTTGGGAATGTAGAGAATGCAAACGACAACCTGGTAGCAGATCGCATGAAAAAGCGAGGCATGGCATGGAGTGTACAAGGCGCACACCATCTGGTGCAAGTGAAAGCCGCAGTGCGAAATGGTGAATGGGACGAAGTCTGCCGGTGGATGGTGGAGCAGGTTGAGCGTAAGGAACAGCCCCAAATAAAGCAACCGGACAAGGGAAAGAAGCGAGGTCGCATTGGCAGAGGTATCCGTCGCAACCAGGAAGTCGGGGCATGGTGTCAGGCACACATGCCGGGTGTTCAAGGAAGCGAAGCGTGGTTACGCGAATTTAGCAAACAGTTGCAACAAGTCATAAATCCTGCGATGTGAAAAAGCGAACAAAAAAAGGAAGCTGAAACGACTGCCGTAAGTCGACAGAGGGCCTTTCATTCCCTGTAAAATCCTATAGCCAGGATCGGGAATGGAGTCAAGGGCGAGCGACAGGGAGGGCGAAGCCTTTACCCTTGACGGAATGGACGAGCCGGCTAGACTATGTAAGGGAATGAAAGGAAACAAGATAAGCAAATAAAAAATTGAAGGGTTTAACCAATGAGATATTGACAGTAACCTGTTGTAACAGCAGGTAGAAATTTTACGCCCGATGTGGTATCCTTGACGTACGTTGTAGGTGTCTATATTGACGCCAAGGGTGATTAAATGCGGGCTTGTGAGATTTTTTCTCCGAGCTCGCCTTT
>NZ_JAKIHL010000066.1 GCF_021608135.1 Microaerobacter geothermalis | reverse complement strand
GAATCTGGTTTTGGACGATTATGATTCTACCAAGGAGTAGCCCTCTTTGTATATACTTTCTTTGACGTACTTTCGCATTTTTGCTACCGCGCTAACGCTTGCTCCCTTCTAATTCGCGTTTGCTTGCAAGCAAGCGAACGCTCATTACGAAGCTACGTCCCCATATCGTAAGAAATGACTTTATGTTTTAAAAATCATGTCTTGACGATGGGGTGCACCTCAATTTTTCTCCCACAAACATTTTACTCATACGGAAGGTATGATGAACGAGAAAAGGCGGCCTATGTATTTCTCTATACGACAAATGAAAGAATTGGGACGAAAGAATTCACAAGTAGCAAGGAACTTAAATATTTCAAGGAATACCGTCTCTAAATTCTGGGACATGGCGCCGGATGAGTACAAAAACTTTTTGGAGAAACTCGAGACGCGATCAAAGAAGCTGGATTCGTTTGAAGCGGATATTGTCAGATGGATGCGGGAATACCCTGATCTATCTGCCGCTCAGGTGATGGATTGGTTGAAAGAGCACCATGGCAATCTAGTAATAATCGCTGAAAGCACGGTTCGAAATTATGTACGCGAGATACGCTTAAAATATGGGAATCCCAAAGCGATGCGAATTCGACATTATGAAGCAGTGGAGGAACTCCCGATGGGAAATCAGATCCAAGTCGATTTCGGGGAAACCAAGCTTAGACATCCACAGGGACATACAGTCAAATTATGGTGTATCACATTTGTATTGTCGCCCATGGATACACTCAACCATCTACTCAAGACACAAGAGATTGCGCGGACGTCACAGACCCGGATAAAGAGCATTCTGGGCTCGGATCTAGTGATCATCGACGATCTCATGTTCATGGCCATGGAGAAAAGCGAATCAAACTTGTTCTTTTAGTTTATTAACAAGCTCTACGGTCAAGCGTCAATCATACTGACCTCCAACAAAGGACCAGAGGACTGGGGCGAATTATTAGGAGATCCGGCCATCACGACAGCCATACTTGATCGTATATTACACAAAAGTGAAATTTGCTCAAAAGTACTTGACAGTTACACCTGCTTGCGGCACATATGAATCCGGAATGTGCGCTCCCCAAAATCGACTTGTATCTGTTTCCCCATATGGATGCAGCGTTTTGGGATTTTTATTTACAGCGGCGATTGCGGTACCAATGCATAAACATCGGTTGCATTAACCCATAAGAAAATCGCATTGCTCAATTCCATCTTAATGAATTTGTTTATAAAAGGGGTCCTACAATATGATAAAGTATGGCATTATTTTCATACTCATATTTCCTGCTGTCCTCATCGCTTTCCTTTTCTTTCGTATGGAAGCGTATTTTGGACAGCCATCCCAAGACGAAATTCAAGACAGTAATTCCACGAATGAGGAGAGTGGAAATGTCATTGATTCAACAAATACAATAAATAGAACTCGCCCCTTTGTTGTCGTTGTCAAATATGCCCGCATGGTCGAACAAGACACTAATCTTCCCGTTAAATTACAAATTGTCAGCCTTAATGACAGGAAAGTTGTTTTCCAAGATAATTGGAATGACTACTATGGGCTGTCTGGCAAAGAGTATAAAATTAGCACGAATGCAAATTTACAGTATTCTATTTTCAGCTTTTTCCTCTTCATCTTCATAAAAAAAGAAGGACTGCCAGGCTTTAACCTGATTTTCCTTCTCTTAAATAGACATTTTTATTAAGATCTTGCTTTTTTGTGTAAGACCAAAGATCGTTAGGTGATGGGTAATTAGTCTACTCATTCTTAATGAAATTCCACGTCAATCCTTTTTCTATTATCTTTCATTAATTTAGGCATTTTCACTTCAAGAACCCCATTCTTATATGAAGCTTTTACCCCTTCAGGCGATACAGGGCTTGGAAGTGAAATAGATCTGTGAAAACGACCTACATAACGTTCTTTTCTATACATATTTTCTTCTTTTGTTTCATTTGTTCTATTGATAGAACCACTGATACTTAAAGTATTATTTTCAATATCAATATTCACATCTTCTTTCTTTTCAAGTCCTGGAATATCACAAGTAGCCACTACTTCACTTTCTGTTTCATATATATCTACTCTTATTCCACCTAAATTTTGTTCAGTTCCAAAAACAGAAGGAAAATTGGAGAAAAAACGGTCAAACTCCTTTCTCATATTAGCAAATTGACTAAATGGATCATACGGTACCAATGCCATTATTTGAACCTCCTTGTTAATTCATACAAGGGTATTATTTGTAATATACTGAGAAATATTCCAAAAAATATAAAGAAAAAATCACCAATCTTTGTTTTAAGGAATAAGGTTTAAAGGGAAGGGGATAAGGAAGGCGTAAAGGCTTGGTAGGACTGGATTTTGCACGATTAAAGGGCAGAAGGATTGAGGGTCAATAATAAACGCTCCGTATAAACCTAGATCAATTTCCTTGTTCTCCTTAGTTAACGGTTCTTTTATTTGTACTGTCATACAGTAAAACCTCTTTGTATTATGTTTTTTGTTTCCCTCAACATCGACCTTAAAATAATTCTAAGGAAACTTTTTTATGGTACCAGTTTATGATACGCCATCTTCAGGTGGAACTTAGGATTAAGCATAACTTGGGATTAACATATGATATAATTGAATTAATAAAAATTCATGAAGAGGGATATCGGATGTGTGGACGGTTTACATTGACAGTTTCGCAAGATGAGTTCATAGAGCGTTATGGCTTAAATAAAGTTACGTTTGAATTTCAACCCCGATACAATATCGCACCTTCCCAAATGATCCCTGTTATCATTTCTGACTCAGGAGAGAAAAGAGCTGGTTTATTAAAATGGGGTTTTGTTCCTAACTGGGCAAAAGATGAGTCCATATCCTATAAAATGATCAACGCTAGATCGGAGACCGTTCGAGAAAAATCAGCGTTCAAAACTGCCTTCCTTCGAAAGCGTTGCATCATCCCTGCTGATGGATTTTACGAGTGGAAAACCACCCCTAACGGCAAACAACCCATGCGCATTGTCTTGAAAAATAAAGGACTATTCTCTATGGCTGGGTTATTCGACACTTGGATCTCACCTGATGGTCGCAAGGTCCATTCATGTACCATCATAACCACAAAGCCTAACAAGCTAATGGAATCGATTCATGATCGAATGCCTGTCATTCTACGCCCTGAAGATGAAGAGATCTGGCTTGATCGGAATAATCAAGATCCAGAATTACTGCAAGGTTTGCTTCAGCCATATCCTGAAGATAAGATGTTTGCATATCCAGTCTCTCCGATTGTTGGAAATCCGCGGAATGACGAACCAGAATGTATCCAACCAATATAAACTGTCCCAAAAACGCACCGAAATCGGTGTGTTTTTTGTTAAGTAAAGTGTTCGTTCAAGGCGCAATCGAACGCACTTGGACAAATTGTAGAGCTCCTGTCGCAGCGATCCTCCCAAGATCATTCATTAGCATTGTAACCCATCAATTTTTAATGTTGGTTTCAGGAATATACTATTTTTTGAACTTTATTAGCGGCGTACACACCTTAACAACTTCTCCTTCCTTCACTGTGTTCTGATATACATCTCCAGTTCCAGGGCTAGGCAAAATAACACTTCTATTAAAATTATTGATTTTTAATTGCAGGAGATTGGTTTTTGAGTCTACGTATTCTCCTTCATTAACCATCAATTTTTCAACGGTATAATCCCCTTTATCAAAAGGTTGTTCAAAAAGGTCTTCCCACAGTTCATCTTAAATATGAAAGAGTTACCTCCTGATGGAAAATAAACGTTCTGCTTCCCTTTAATATCATTATATTAAATGTTCCACATAATTTCAGAATCCAGAGATCAAGCAAATGATGAAGTGGAATTTGTTCGATGTCCGCATGGAACGCACCGTCTTAGAGGTGGAACCTTATATACAATCTTCTAATTTTACTGAAGAAGACTTGGAAACAATACTTGGCGCCAGAGTATGGATGTACAATCTTTTAATGATTATTGAGCAACATCCGATGTATAATGGTCTATAATAAAAAAACAATATAGGGGAGAAACAGCATGGATTTTCGAAGCGATACGGTGACAAAGCCAACGGAAGAGATGAGGAAGGCGATGTTAAATGCCGAGGTTGGGGATGACGTGTATGGTGAAGACCCTACCGTAAACCGTTTGGAAACATTAGCAGCTAAGATACTCGGGAAAGAAGACGCATTATTTGTCACAAGTGGTACACAGGGAAACCAAGTTGCTATTTTGACTCATTGCCGTCCGGGGGATGAGATTATCTTGGAAGCTGAATCCCATATCTTTCTATATGAAGCAGGGGCCGCATCAGCGTTAGCAGGTGTCCAAACGAGACCGATTCGAGGGATAAAAGGGGCGATGGAACCTTCAGATGTAAAAAAAGCGATTCGCAGTGATGACATCCATCATCCTTATTCCGGATTAATTTGTTTGGAGAATACCCATAACAAAGCGGGAGGGAAAGTGATTCCCATCCAGACGATGAAGGCTATATACGAGATCGCCAGAGAAAAGGACGTTCCGGTCCATCTCGATGGTGCAAGGTTGTTCAACGCTGCGGTAGCTGCTGGTGTTCCCGTGACAGAATTTACACAATATGTCGACACAGTACAAGTTTGTCTTTCCAAAGGACTATCTGCACCAGTGGGATCTATTTTAGCCGGGAGCAAATCGTTTATAAAGGAAGCTCGTAAATGGAGAAAGCGTCTCGGTGGCGGATTGCGCCAAGTCGGTGTGCTCGCAGCTCCGGGAATTGTCGCATTAGAAAAAATGGTGGATCGTTTAGCAGAAGACCACGCTAACGCGCGGCAGCTTGCGGAAGGATTATCCACTATTCCCGGTTTACAGGTGGATGTTGATGGTGTAGAAACGAATATTATTCTTTGCAATATTAAAGAAACAGGTCTATCGAACGAACAGTTTCTTACTCGTATGAAGGAAGCCGGAATATTAGCGGTTCCATTCGATGATGGGGTCATTCGTTTCGTAACCCATCGAGAAGTGACCGGTGATATGGTGCAAATAGCAGTTCAACGGATCAGACAATTAATTGGCTAATACATGGTAAAACAGGAAGTCAATTAGTGACTTCCTGTTTTTTTGCAAAATAAAGAACTACTTTATTATCTCTTAACAACAACCTGTCAAGAGACAATAATTCATGTCCATCCCACTCAAGCCCCACCAAAGCCTCCAATCCCTTGCCGCACAAAGGGTTTCAGGTTTTGAGGAGCCAGTTGGTACAAAATACCAGGAAAATAAAAAGTGTCCGCCAAATTGGAAGAAATTAGTCGAAAGGGCGGCAGGGAGCACGAAAATGGAACGTTGGGAAATGTCCAGGGAAATAATTTGAGTGAACAAATGGAGAAGCTCAATCGGTATATAGCGGGAGGGGGTATATTGGGAAACTGCTTGATTTATCAATGTTCGTTCCTGTCCCCTATCCCCTGTACCTTTTCAAAAAAGAGAAAGCCGAACAGGTGATCGGGTAAGAACCCTATCACCGCTCGGCTTCTTGGACATTTTTTATTGTCCCTGGACATTTTTTATTTTCTCAGGACGGGATTTATTAGCTGTCTACATATTAGGGGCAAGTTAAAAAGTGATAGTTTATAAGTACGGATTGTTAAGAACTTTTTTGCCTTCCTTCTCTTCCTCAAGTAAGAAATTTAAATAATCTCCAATTTGCTTAAAATCCATATCAGGCTTAAAACCTTTTGAATCATCTAAAAATCTCACGTTCATCAATCTATCAAAAGTAGCTTCACATGTTCTACGTGGAAATTTCCCTAAAGAAGAATCAAAAAAACTTTTGTGGCAAGAATAATGATGTGTATGAATAAAGTCCTTCCAAGTATCTCTAAGTTCCTCATCTGATTTAATATCAATAATTTCAATTTCTTCAAGTGACCGATTCTCTACTTCTCCCCAAGCTTCTTTAAGCAATGCAATAGCAGAAACATCTGTTTTTGGGGCACTGTATCCAAAGATCGTAAACATATATGCCCTTTCCAAATAGTATCGAGTCAAGTTCCAATTATCTCTTATGAATATGTCATTCGAGTAATCCTTTTCTCTGATAGGATATAATAATTTGGAGGGTTTAAATGCTTTTCTACAAACTGGACATCTATTTTGAATAAGACCTGCACGTTTATGTTCTAGACACAAGCCTACATAAACGTTTCCATGTAGGAATGCTAGCTTAGGTAAATTATCTGTTATTTGTCGAACTCTCGTGTAAGCTTGTAACAACAATGGATCCCAATTAAAAGTAGCTATCAAATCTTTCTTTGTTAAACTAAGTACCAAAAAATCGTACACAGTAGGTTCATCAGGTATTACAAAATTAAAGAAATAGTCATAGATACGTTTTTCTAACTCAATAGCAATTGGTTCACATTCAGGACGGCTTTTTAATTCTGAATAAATATCTTCTAAGTTTTTGCTTTTTGTCTGTAAATTAGCCTTTTTAATTGTTTCGGTCATATTTAATTTTTCAATGAATCCTTCCATGACCGAGGTTCGCTTATTATATTTATCTCCGTTTGGAATGGCAGCAACACTCGCTCCAGCACCCAACAAAACAACATGGGGGCGATTTTTCATTATAGCTTCATACTCGTCAAACTTCATTATTGTCCTCCGATATATTAAAATTTTGTAGAACGAATCAATTTCATAAATCCAAACCCTTATGACACTAAGATTTTTAAGGCACTAAAAAAGGAGTACCTCCCCAAATCTCGAATAGAGTAATTGACAAAGAAAACTCAACGAGAAAGGATGGACTCCTTATGTTCCCTATTCGACAAGGACATTTATTTTCCCTGCAAGATTTATTCGATTTAGAACCTACCCAGCAATATCAGGCTATTTTTGAGGGAATCGACATTACT
>NZ_JAKIHL010000065.1 GCF_021608135.1 Microaerobacter geothermalis | reverse complement strand
ATACGAAGTTCAGAAGAATACTGCATCATAACTACTGGAAACATTTACAACGATTATCCCGGGCATCCCTATACCCATTTTTATCTGGAAATTGATACCAAGCACTTGACATTTTTAGATCAGTATGACCCGGGAGGGAATTATTTTCATATCAAAGAATTTCTAAGGACAGCCTTCGAGTTCGTACTAAGCGGAGAGGCTACAGAACGGGTATTAGCCGTCAAACTGACTCCATCTTTGAAATACCCAGATGTTTTTGATGGCTCCGTTCTTTAGACTCGAAGCGGACATGGATCACATCTAGGCCGAACTCGACAAGCAGACGTGTGAATCTTTAGTTCCGGATCCATAGTGGTAAAAATTTATTATTCTAGGGGGTCGAAAAATGAAAAGGCTTACTTTAATAACCGTCATTTTGTTAACCGTTGTGCTATTGTCTGCTTGTTCATCATCCAAGGAGACTTCAGGGAGTAAAAGCGATCAAGCTAATAAACCTGCCCCAGCTGAAAAGGTAGACAACAAGGAACAAGTTACCCTAAACATCTTTCAATTCAAGGTTGAAATAGCGGAGGATCTGCAGCAATTAGCGAAGGAATATGAAAAAGAGAACCTTAATGTTAAGGTCAATGTTCAAACTGTAGGTGGTGGTGCTGACTATGGTGCCGCATTAAAAGCACAGTTTGCGTCTGGGAATGAGCCAGATATATTTAATAACGGAGGATTTGCAGAGGCCCAAACATGGTTAGATAAACTAGAAGATTTATCCGATCAACCTTGGGTAAAAAATGTATATCCGTCTGCAAAAGTACCTATGACCATTGATGGAAAGCTTTATGGTCAACCTCTAAATTTAGAAGGATATGGATTTATCTATAACAAAGATTTATTTGCCAAAGCAGGAATTACAAAATTACCTAAAACTTTGGATGAGTTAGAAAGGGCTGCAAAACAATTGGATGCAGCGGGAATTACACCTTTTTCAGTAGGTTATGGCGAATGGTGGGTATTAGGTATTCATTTGCTTAATATTCCGTTTGCACATCAACCCGATCCAGATGAGTTTATTCAGGGTCTGAATAACGGAACAGCAAAAATTCCGGGAAATGAAAAATTCGAACAATTCATGGACCTTTTTGATTTAACCATAAAATATGGTAATAAAAATCCTTTAACAACGGATTACAATACACAAGTTACTCAATTTGCCAGTGGTCAGACTGCTATGATGCAACAAGGAAATTGGACGACCAATATGATCTTGGAAATTAATCCGAATATTAATATGGGCTTCTTGCCAATACCAATAAATAATGATGCCGAGGCTATGGATAAACTTCCAGTAGGTGTTCCGAATAACTGGGTTGTTAATAAAAATTCACCGAATAAGGATGAGGCCAAGAAGTTCTTAAATTGGATGGTAACCTCAGATGTTGGCAAGAAATACATTGTTGAGAAATTTAAGTTTATTCCTGCTTTTGATAACATTGAAGCTGCCGGATTAGGGGCGCTTGCCGATGATATTATTAAATACTCCAATGAAAACAAAACCCTTTCCTGGAACTGGTTCAAATATCCAGATGGGGTAATCAATGAATTTGGTTCCATTATGCAAGCTTACGTTGGCGGTCAAAAGACGAAGGCACAATTCTTAGATGATTTACAGTCTGCTTGGGATAATTTAAAGAAATAATTAAAAGAGTTAAGAAAAAACTGGTTAATATAAAACCAGTTTTTTCTTAACGTAATATATGGGTTAAAGGAGTTTTTTATCATGGGAAATCATTGGTGGAAAGAAAGTGTTGTTTATCAAATTTATCCAAGAAGTTTTATGGACTCTAACGGAGATGGAATGGGTGATTTAAAAGGAATTCAAGCGAAATTAGATTATTTAAAAGAGCTTGGGGTTGATGTGATATGGCTTTCTCCCGTTTATAAGTCGCCCAATGATGACAATGGCTATGATATAAGTGACTACTATGATATTATGGATGAATTTGGAACGATAGAAGATTGGGAAGAACTTCTTGCTGAAGTTCATAAAAGAGGAATAAAGCTGATTATGGATCTTGTAGTGAATCATACTTCTGATCAACATCCATGGTTTGTTCAATCACGCAAATCGAAAGATAACCCATATCGTGACTATTACATTTGGAGAAGAGGCAAAAATGGGAAGGAACCAAATAATTGGGAATCCTTTTTCAGCGGTTCAGCTTGGGAATATGATGAAAAAACAGGTGAGTATTATCTGCATTTATTCAGTAAAAAACAACCTGACTTAAATTGGGAAAATCTCAAAGTTCGTGATGAAATATATAAAATGATGAAATGGTGGCTGGATAAAGGGATTGATGGATTCAGAATGGATGTGATTAATTTTATTTCCAAAGTTCCTGGTTTGCGGGATGCATCAGGATCCCAATCCCCTTCCGGGATACAATATTTTGCAAACGGACCTTATGTGCACCAATTTTTAAAAGAGATGAATAGCAGGGTACTTTCACATTACGATATCATGACAGTCGGAGAAACACCTGGGGTTTCACCCGATGAAGCAGTCCTTTATGTAGGGGAAGATCGCAATGAACTAAATATGGTTTTCCAATTTGAACACATGGACCTCGATTCAGGACCTAGTGGAAAATGGGATGTTCGGGATTTGAATTTGAAAGATTTTAAACGAGTGATGACAAAATGGCAAAAAGGATTGGAAGGGAGGGGATGGAATAGCCTATATCTAAATAATCATGATCAACCACGCTTGGTATCAAGATTTGGGAATGATATGAGATATCGAGTAGAATCGGCGAAGATGCTTGCAACATGCCTTCACATGATGAAAGGAACTCCTTTTATTTACCAGGGTGAAGAAATCGGCATGACCAATGTTAAATTTGAAAAAATTGATGATTATAAGGATATTGAAACGCTGAATTGGTACCGTGAAAAAGTAAAAGATGGGGCTGAAGATGTTAAAACATTAATGAATCTTATATATAAAAAGGGTCGGGATAATGCTAGAACCCCTATGCAGTGGAATGATAGCAAAAATGCCGGTTTTTCGGATGGAACTCCATGGTTACGGGTAAATCCTAATTATAAAGAAATCAATGTAGAGCAAGCATTAAAAGATAAAAATTCTATTTTCTATTATTATAAGAAATTGATTCAACTTCGAAAAGGGAATCCGATTATTATTTACGGAACTTATGATCTTATATTGGAGGATCACGAACAAATTTATGCTTATACTCGTACATATAACGAAGAAAAGTTACTAATTATTCTAAATTTTAGCGAAACATCAACAACATTTGAATTACCTGAAAAGATAGCTTATCAATCGGTGGAGTTACTGATCAGTAATTATCAGGTGAAGAATATAGAAAGAATAGATTCTTTTACACTGCGACCATATGAAGCTCGTGTTTATTGGCTCAAGTGAGTGGATAACTGTTATGAGTAAAGAGAGCAAGAAATAAAAAAGAGAAGTTAACAGATGAAGGGAGGAGAATAAGAGTTTTAAATTGAATAAAATATCAATATGTGCCAGGTGAGGGGGAGTTAGCCTTTGTATAAAATGAGGATAAGAAATAAATTAATTCTATTTCTTATGTTGGTAACGATCATACCTTTTGGTACGTCTATTGCAATTACTTATTATTATACAAAGGAGTCCGTGAAAGATCAGTTTATCAGTGAAAATTACAGACTAATTAATCAAGCAAAGTATGAATTCTCTGATTACTTCCAAACTATCACCCAGATTCCCCTAACTCTTTACTTAAATAGAAATCTTATGAATATTCTTGAATTTGGAGTTGGCGATGACTTGGAGCGATATCAGGAACTGAAAAGGGGGCTTTTTAATCTCTATAGTACACGAAAAGATATTAAACAACTTTATCTTTATATTGATCAAAGCAAAGATGAATTAATTGTTTACAACGGGAATATTCTCAGCAAAAAAAATGAGCAGGGATTAGCAGAAAAGCGTTATCAAAGATTGATTGAAAATCAATCATATTTTTCTATTGAACCTACCCATAGAATTAGCGATTATGGATTTTCACTTATTCCTAAAAATCCCTCAGTAAATGTAGTGAGCTTTCACCAAAGTTTAAAACAGGTCCCTTCTTCCCAATTGCTTGGTTTTCTATCAATTGATATTGATTTAAAGAAAATAGAATCCATTGGAAGCCGCCTTTTCACATTAGGAACAGAAGATTTTTATTTGATGGATCAGGATGGGTATGTCGTATATTCTTCCGATCCATCCTTAATCGGCAGAATTAACAATGAGAAATGGTACAATCAAATGAAAACCAATCAGGTAAAACAGCAGAGTTTTGATTGGAAAGATTCCCAGTTTGCCGGAGTTCTTGTATATGACAGATTCTCTGCTCCTTTTGATAATTGGATGATTGTAAAGCGAATACCTTATGAACGCCTGTATAAAGGGGCACGTGATATAGCGATTATTAATATTCTTATTGGTCTTTTCTTTCTGGGTATCGTGATCATAGCAACTTTATTTGTTTCATTTAGAATTACATCCCCTATTAAAATTCTAATCAACAATATTAAAAGGATAGAATCTGGTAGACTGGAGACCAATTTTGACTCGTTGGGTAATGACGAATTTGGATTATTGGGAAAACATTTTAAGTCAATGATCGAAAGAATTAATCATTTAATTGATCAAGAATATCGCTTGGAAATTGAAAATAAAATAAATCAATTTAAAGTCTTACAATCCCAAATTAACCCGCATTTTTTGTATAACTCTTTACAATCCATCGGGACTTTAGCCTTAAAAAATCAAGGTGCTCAAGTTTATACTTTATTAACTTCTCTCACACAAATGATGAGATATGGAATGAATATAGAAGAGAATTTGGTCACACTTAAAAGAGAAATTGAACATGCTGAGTCTTATCTTGTCCTTCAAAAGCAACGGTTTGGTGAAAAATTTAATTATCATATTGATGTTGATTCCACACTTTATACCACATTTGTTCCAAAAATGATCTTTCAACCCTTAATTGAGAATTACTTTAAACATGGATTTGATAATAGCACGGTAGTTGGAAAGTTGACGATTATATGCAAAAAAATAGATCATCAACGATTTCAGATTATTTTAGAGGATAACGGCAAAGGAGTTTCAATAGACAGACTTCATATGCTTCAACAAATGTTACATAAGGACAATGGATTTAAAAACATCGAAAGAAACAGTATTGGACTGAAAAATGTTTATCACAGGCTTAAATTATATTATGGAAATCAAGCAAGTATGAATATTTATACTCATCAGGATGGCGGTTTTGGTATTGAGATAAGAATACCAATTGCTTTTAGAGGAGGTGATTAAATGAAGGCCATAATTATTGATGATGAAGCCCATGTTCGTGAAGCAATACAACTATTGGCTGACTGGCATCGGTATGGGATTGATACCATATATGAAGCAAATGATGGAGAAGAAGCAATGGAGTTAATCATGAAGCATCGTCCAGAGATTATTTTTACCGACATGATGATGCCAAGAAAAGATGGCGTTGCTCTTTTGCAATGGATTCAAGAGCAGGGTTTAGAGAGTAAGATTATTGTGATCAGTGGATTTGATGATTATAAATTTATGAGAACAGCGATTCATTACGGCAGTTATGATTATATCTTAAAACCAATTGATGAAAAGATCCTAAATCAAACTTTAGAAAATGCTGTAAATGACTGGAACTTAGATGAAGAAGAACGAAAAATAGAACTTAAAAACAGCATGAAATTGAGCGAGGTTGAAAATGTCTATTTGGACTATTTATTTACACATTTACTTGGAGAGTCTTCCAATCACGCTTATTTGTATAAAAAAATAAAAGAGGAATTTAATCTAAATTGCCAAATGGAATGCCAAGTGGTAATAGTTTACTTAAATCCACTGGTTAAAAAAATTTACCAAGGAAACATGGACTTGTGTTATTTTTCTCTACTCAACATTTTTAATGAATATTTGCGAAATAACAATATTGGAATTGCATTTCGCAACCTGAATAAAGAAGACGAAATTGTTCTTCTCGCTTGGAAAGAGCTGCACAACTTCAATTATCTGTTAAGAAAAATGTATTGGTCCGTTTTTGATACATTGGAATTATCATGTGTGTTTGCTATTGGGAATAAAGATGTTGTTTCAAATTTGCAACAATCTTATGAGGTTGCCTTAAATGTTTTAAACAAGGTTAATCTGATCAATATGAGTGGAAAGATACCAATTTTCGATGGAAATGATTTATCGGCTGGTAAATTAATTCATCTATTTGATTATTCTCAAGAAATAGGACTAGCAATTTTTAGCGGCAATGAAAAACATTTGATGGATACCCTGAATGAAGTGTTTACGGCATTAAAGAACAACAACCATATTTCTTTGGAACAATTGGAAATTTGGGAGAAGGAATATCAGATATTAAGGGTCCATTGGTTAGATGAAATAGGTATAAATTCAGATGACATCCAGGATGAGCAAGTTTTTTTTTGGGAAGAGCATGGAAGCATATCTTTAGAGAAATATTTGGAAGAAAAGCGCAAACAATTTACTACATTATTTTTCACTTATCATAAAGAAAAGAAAGAAAAAAATATTATTTATGAAATCAAACAGTTTCTAGAGCAGAATTACCAGCAAGATATTAAACTTCACCATATATCAGAACGCTTTTATCTTAGTCGTGAATATATTTCCCGTAAATTCAAACAAGAATATAATGTGAATATCACTGATTATATAGTGAATATCCGAATGAACAAGGCAAAAGAACTTCTCACTTATTCCAATCTTCGAATCTGCGAGATTTCTAACCTGGTTGGTTATCAAGATGAAAAATATTTTGATATGAAAATAATTCCCTCCCGGGTCATACTGATCTAAAAATGTCAAGTGCTTGGTATCAATTTCCAGATAAAAATGGGTATAGGGATGCCCGGGATAATCGTTGTAAATGTTTCCAGTAGTTATGATGCAGTATTCTTCTGAACTTCGTAT
>NZ_JAKIHL010000064.1 GCF_021608135.1 Microaerobacter geothermalis | reverse complement strand
ACGACCCCGGTTCACTGTCATGCACTTGCATCCGCGTCGATTATACAGTAAAAACGTCTCAAGCCACTAAACTGACCTAATTATTTCGCGGCTACCAATCACAAAAAAAGCACATCGCAAAAAGCTCATTAAAGAATATGGTTTCACTGATGAAAGGGATTGATATATAATAAAAACTGAAGTGATACATCGCGGATAGGGGAAAAAATATAGGGGAAGAGGGGTATAGAGGTTATGAAATCCTTTAAAGAAAGTATGCTTAAGCTGATTATTGAAACATCCACCAACCTGCCTGGAGATGTTAGAAGGGCCATTGCCAGAGGCAAGGAAAAGGAAGACAAGGGGACAAGAGCCGCTTTGTCGTTAACAACCATTTCCAAGAACGTGAAAATGGCCGAAGATACAGAGGCACCCATCTGTCAAGACACTGGAATGCCCACCTTTGAAATACATGTTCCGGTTGGCGTCAATCAGATTGAAATGAAAAAGGATATTGAATGGGCGATTGCCGAAGCTACCAGACTTGGGAAACTTCGTCCCAACTCTGTCGATTCACTGACTGGAGAAAACAGCGGCAATAATCTTGGTCCAGAAACTCCGGTAATTCATTTCGAACAATGGGAAAAAGATGAGATTGATGTTCGCCTTATATTAAAGGGCGGCGGATGTGAAAATAAAAATATTCAATACAGCCTTCCAATGGAAATTGAGGGATTGGGGCGGGCTGGCCGTGATCTCGATGGTATACGCAAGTGCATTCTTCATTCAGTCTATCAGGCCCAGGGGCAAGGATGCTCAGCAGGTTTTATCGGCGTTGGGATTGGTGGGGATAGAACCACCAGTTACCATCATGCCAAGAAGCAATTGCTCCGCCACCTGGATGATGTGAATCCTGTTCCGGAATTGGCACAATTGGAAGAATATATATTGGATAAAGCCAATGATTTAGGCATTGGAACCATGGGTTTTGGCGGAAACACCACCTTGTTAGGTTGCAAAATTGGAGCAATCAACCGCTTGCCAGCCAGCTTTTTTGTGTCCGTGGCCTATAACTGCTGGGCTTTCCGTCGTTTGGGAGTCATCTTGGATAAAGAGAACGGTGAAATTAAGGAATGGCTATATAAAGATGGCTTAATTGATCTGGATCAAAAAGAAGAGACTCCTGAAGGGTTAGATTCTATAAAAGCAACCAGGGAAGTTGTGCTTCAGACTCCTTTAACAGAAGAGCAGGTTAGAAATCTGCGTGTCGGGGATGTGGTCATTATTAATGGCCCCATTTATACGGGTCGTGATGCCCTTCATAAATATTTAATGGATCACGATGCCCCTGTTGATCTAAATGGAGCAGTGATTTATCACTGCGGACCTGTGATGCTGAAGGATAAAAACGGCAAGTGGCAGGTGAAGGCTGCAGGCCCTACCACCAGTATCCGTGAGGAACCCTATCAAGGAGATGTTATGAAGAAGTTTGGCATCCGGGCGGTTATCGGCAAGGGTGGTATGGGTGCTAAAACATTGGCTGCCTTAAAAGAACATGGCGGTGTTTACTTAAATGCCATCGGTGGAGCGGCCCAATATTATGCCGAGTGTATCACCAATGTGGATGGCGTTGATTTTCTCGAATTTGGTGTTCCTGAAGCGATGTGGCATCTGCGGGTGAAAAACTTTGCTGCGATTGTGACGATGGATTCCCATGGAAACAGCCTCCATGCGGATGTCGAGAAGTCGTCTTTGGAGAAGTTGGCACAATTTAAGGAACCTGTTTTCAAATAAGGATAAGGGTGCGGGAATCAATCATATCCCGCACTTTTTTAGTCAGTGTGGATGTGGGGAATTTTAGATATGGAAAATACATTTTCATATCCATTTGTGACCTGTTGGGTCATGCATGTTTAGTTCGTGAATATAAGGATTTGTCGAAAAATGTTTACAGATGTAAAGGTTGGTGGTAATTTAATACTAAGAAAAAAGAGTTTAGGGCAAACCCATCGAAAGGTGGGGACGCAAAGCTACAGATCTAAGGTCGATAAACGGCTAGGATGGCTGAGTTGCCAAAATAGATATAGCCATCGGATAAACTGGTGACCGCTGTCCTCTAAGGACAGTTTTGTTTTTTGGAGGCTCTTGCTCAATTATCGGAAAAGGGAACTGTGGCAAAGGGAAAAGTTTCTCCCCCCCAGTTAATAGAAATCGCAGTCATTTATTGGAGAAGGGGTGATTTAAATGGGTAGATCGGATGAGCTAACAGACAAAGATTTGCTGCGTATAATTAAGGAAATGTCGAAATCTGCCCATGAAGAGGGGCTAGCAGAAGAGGAGGAATTTCTTTTTCAGCTTCCTGAAGTTGAGGAAGAATTGGATGAGTTTTATTTCTCTGAAAATGATGGAACGGTTGAAGTAAAAGACGGGAAAATTATCGTAAGGGATCCAGTAAATGATGGGCGTTCAGCAAAAATTAAAGTACTTCCGCCAATTATTCTCATGAAAAATGGACAACCTGTCGAAGGAACAGTCATGGTTTCTTCCACTGATCAATTGGAGTGGCAAATCGAAGATACACCGCTTTATGAGTTGAAAGTGACAGAAGATAACATGTGTGTAACCCTTACCGTCTTTGCGTTGAAAAAATGTAAATTAGAACTAGTGGATGCAGAGCCTGTCCATTGTTTGGCGCTTCGTGTCAAAGAAGTTAAAGAGGAGATGAGGGAATTAACCACATCGGAGGTATATGCCGATTTGGTTAAGTTGAAGGTAAAAAGGGAACTCATCAAATTAAGTGTGATCCATCGTGAGATAAGAAACCCTTCTTATCAGCCTGTCTGTGTTGTTGAAGGAGTTCCTCCCGTTGAAGGGAAAGACGGTTCTTTAGAGCTATTTGTATCTACAAAAGTAGAGGAAGCCTTGGAAGAAGTTCAGGGCAAAGTGGACTTTAGGAACCGACTCAAAATCCCCTCGGTTAAAAAGGGAGATCTCATTGGAAAGATACATACCGCTGTGCCTGGAAAACCAGGGTATGATGTATTTGGTCAGGTTGTTCATCCTAGACCCGTAAAGGAAGTAAAGGTAGTACCCAGGGACCACGTGAGCCTGAATGAGGAGGGGATTTTGCTTGCTCAACAGGCAGGGCGTCCCAGGGTAACTGGCTCGGGGAGAGTAAAGTTTGTAGATATTACCCGCACGTTTATCGTGAGTGGAAATTTGGATATAGAAACAGGAAATATTGTATTTTCCGGAGATGTGGTTGTCTACGGGGATGTATTAGATGGAATGACCATTGAAGCTTTGGGGGACGTATTTATTTCAGGAAGTGTTTTTTCTTCCACCATTACGGCAACAGGAAATGTTACAATTAAGGGGAATGTTGTAGACAGCTCTATCCATTCAGGATATTTTGGAGTCATTTATAACCAGTTATATCAGCAATTCAGTCAATTATTGGAGAAGTTTATTGCATTGGAAACGGCCTGTTTAACCGTACTGAAAATTGCCTATTCAAGTGGGAAAAATGTTTCGTTGGGCCGGGTGTTAATCACATTAATGGAAACCAAATTTTCAGGAATAAAATCAATGGTTAAAAAAGTAGAGGAGCTAATGAAGCAAATCAAGGAGGAGGTGCCTGATGAAATTGATACCGTGTATCATGAGCTGGTTTATTACACCAAACCATATGAGTTAATGGGGACTTCTTCTCAATCGAAAGTAAAAGAAACCGTATCGAAGTTAAAAGAGGCAATCACTTGGATAGAATCCATGCAGGTGCCAGATGCCGATGTAGAAATATCACAATGCACCCTGTCTCAAATAAAGGCTAATGGTAATATTCTAATTAAAGGAGCAGGAACCTTTAACAGCCAACTTCTCTCAAAGGAAAACATCTACTTTTTTCAGTTGGATGCCGTTTGTAGAGGAGGACGGGTACAATCAGGGAAAAATATTATTGCTTCCATGGTTGGTGGAGATGTAGGAGGAGAAGTTCATTTAATCGCTGCAGAGATGATCAAATCGACTCAATTTAAGAATGGAAGGATTACCATTAAGGGCCGTTCAGAAGAAATTTTTAAACCAATTGATCATTTGGTCGCATATGTGCGGGATGGTAAATTAATCATCGAAAGCTCCTGAATGGGTATCAAAATCAATCACTTAGAAATAAAGTGAAACCCGCAAAGGCAATTGCCTTTCCCGGGTTTCTTCCTAAATGGTTACTTTATCCTTTGATTAGTTTAAAAACATTTTTTGACTAATTTCACTTGCCAATGTATTTAAAGTGGATAAGTCCGTTTCATCAAAGGGGGTTAACTGAAAGCTAGTAACTACCAGATATCCCGTAGGGGATTGCTCAGGTCCCAATATAGGTACTTTTAATTTGGATAAAACATCCTCAGGGGGATACATTTCTCCATTGGAAGAAGTCACTGTATATCTAAGGTCATCATCTTGCCAATAAATTGCCGCCCAATCAATATGGTTCACTTGGGAAACAAGTTTATGTACGATGGTTTCAAATAATTGAGTAGAAATCGTGGTTCTATGTACCCTTGCAATCAATTCCAATGAAGTGATATCTGTTGCAATAGACATAGAAAATCCTCTCCCTTCATCATTTAAATCCATTGTAACAAGAAAGTTGCCCCAATGGTTGTAGTAAGTTAAGGAAAAAACATTTACCTTAACCCGTAAACCTTCATCTTATTGTACAAAGTTCCCCGGGAAATACCCAACAGTTTTGCGGCTGCTTTCTTATTCCCATAGGTTATTTTGAGTGCTTCAATGATTCTTTCCTGTTCTGTTTTTTCCTCTAGCGGTGTATTTTCTAGCGGTAATGTCGGCAGGAATTTTTTTTGCAATGGTTCATGTGATTCATTTTCCAATATTTCCATTGGCAAATGATGGGGCTCAATCACATCACCGTCACACAGAATCATGATTCTTTCCACCATATTTCGAAGCTGTCTGATGTTTCCCGGCCAATCGTATTGAACCAGACGATCAATGACATGGTTGGTCAGCAATGGAACGGGTTTATCATAAATGGCAGCCAATTCATAAAGAAATTTCTGGATGAGATCAGGGATATCTTCCTTTCTGTTTCTAAGTGGAGGAATTTCCAATGGAAAAACATTTAAGCGATAATATAAATCTTTACGGAACAGCCCTTCCTTTACCATATCCTCCAGCGGGCGGTTGGTTGCAGCCAAAATGCGGATGTTTACTTGGATCGGTTTTGTTCCTCCCACACGATAAAATTGTTGATTCTGCAAGAAGCGCAATAATTTTGCTTGTAATTCTAAAGGCAATTCTCCTATTTCATCAAGGAATAATGTCCCGCCGTCAGCCAGTTCCAGTTTTCCTTTCTTACCTCCTTTTTCAGCACCAGTAAAGGCCCCCCCTTGATAACCAAACAGCTCACTTTCAAATAATGCAGAAGGAATGGCACCACAGTTTATCGCGATAAAGGAATGCTGTTTTCTTCGACTGGCCAGGTGAATGGCTTGGGCAAATAATTCTTTTCCTACCCCGCTTTCCCCCATTAATAAGACAGTAGCGTCAGTGGCTGCTACCTTTCTTGCCTTTTCAACAGTTGTGCGAAGGGAAAAAGAATGTCCTTTAATCGGATAAAAAGGGTCATCGGCAGGGTGGTTTTTATTCATTTCTTTTTGCAAATGGCGAAGATGAGCGGTTGTTTGAGTCAACTCTTCATTTAGACGAACCAGTTCGGTTATATCTTGTTCGGTTGAAATGGCCCCAATGATTTTATCTTCTTTTTTGATCGGTGAAGCATTGATCATCACATGCCGGTCTGGTCTGGGAATGTGATAGGTTCTTCTAACAGGGATGCCGTGGCTCAAAACCTCCATCAACTTGATGGACCCCGTTGGAAAATACTCTTCAATGGGTCTGCCAATGATGGAATCTTTGCTGATTTGATACACTTTTTCAGCCACTTCATTCCAAACCAAAACGGTCCCGCTCTCATCTACAATGGTTACAGCTTCCGACATCGTAGAAAGCAATGAGTTCATCAGCAGCTGATTCGTTTCACAATTCTCTTTTAATTCCCGGATGAGTTCCTCCCAGAGAATGATATGATAGCCAAAATCATCTTCTTGAACTCTTCGAATAATAAAAGCTGTGTTAATTGGTGAGTGTTTGCCCAAGAGGGGAATCATTTCTTTAAAGGGTGTTTGATGGTCTATTAAAACAGGTTTTAAATGAGGAAGCTGACGTAAAGGTATATCCATAGGAAGGGTTCGAAAAAATGGCCAATATTCCTGTGGGATTACCCCCATAGGTTTAGTGTCGCGTAAAATAAGAGCAGGTTTAGGTCCTAAAGACGAATGGAGCAATTGATGGATGGTGGCGTTTTCATCAAAAATTAGGAGGGGTGTAAGTTTCATCATATCTTTTCAACTCCTTCTATTAAACACAACTGTATAAAAAATAAGGATAACTAAACACTTTGCTTGAACAAATATGTATGACACCTTTCAGTTTAGTGTAAAAAGTCTTAAAAAAGCAAGATTTTTTTTGGCGTGATATTTGCATGTTTACCAGATAAAACTAACTTTAAAAGCGAGGGATGAAGATGGATCAACTGTTAAAGAATTTCTTTTTGTTTCTCTCAAAAAGCCGCGGGTTGAATCGTATGGCGAAAAGATATGGATTAGCACTTGGGGCAAGGCGCGTCGTAGCCGGGGAAACCATTGAAGAAGCCATTGCGAAGGTGAAAGAATTAAATGGACAAGGTTTAGTCTGCACGTTGGATCATCTTGGTGAATTCGTATTTAGTGAGGAAGAAGCAAATGAATCGGCAGATTATTGTATTCGTACATTGGATGCGATTTACGAGTCAGGGGTGAATTCAAATTTATCATTAAAAATGACCCAATTGGGTTTAGATATCAGCAAAGACTTATGCATGAAAAATATGAGAAGGATTTTGGAGACTGCGAAAAAGCATGGGAATTTCGTAAGGATCGATATGGAAGACTATGCCCATTGCCAAGTAAGCATTGATATTTACAAGGAATTAAGGAAAGAATTTGATAATGTGGGCTTGGTTATCCAGGCTTATCTATACCGTAGCGAACAAGACATTCAGGATTTAAACGGATGGAATGCCAATCTGCGATTGGTAAAGGGAGCCTACAAAGAGCCTGCTGAGGTGGCATTTCCCGAGAAAAAAGATGTGGATGAGAATTTCAAAAAACTAATTAAAATGCACTTGAACAACGGAAATTATACAGCCGTTGCCACCCATGATGACAACATTATTCAATTTACGAAAGACTTGGCTGAGAAGGAGAATATTCCCCGGAATTTATTTGAGTTTCAGATGCTGTATGGAATCCGTACCCAATCCCAATTGGAGTTGGTGAAAGAAGGATATAAAATGAGAGTGTACGTCCCTTATGGAACGGACTGGTATGGTTATTTTATGAGAAGACTGGCTGAACGTCCGGCGAACGTTGCTTTTGTCCTCAAAGGGATGTTTAAGAAGTAAATAACGGAAAGAATGGAGTAAAAAGCCCTCAAAAACATCCGGACAAATTGATGTGAGTTAGTTTGAGGGCTAATTTCATTCTTTGATATGAAAATAATTCCCTCCCGGGTCATACTGATCTAAAAATGTCAAGTGCTTGGTATCAATTTCCAGATAAAAATGGGTATAGGGATGCCCGGGATAATCGTTGTAAATGTTTCCAGTAG
>NZ_JAKIHL010000063.1 GCF_021608135.1 Microaerobacter geothermalis | reverse complement strand
GATCAGAGACAAACAGTAATTTGATATTCGTGCTCGCAGCAACAGGAATTTGTGCTCAATGATCGATGCTGTCCGTTTAGTTCGCGGGGTCTGATATTGCTACCACCATAAAGATTTACGACTTACCCATTCCCCTGTTCAATTTCAATTATGGAAAGATAACGATGATACAGTAACTAGGTAACTACTGGATGGAATTATTTTCATGCGAATTTGTGACCCTGCGGGTCATGTAAGTTTAGTTCCGTCCACATACGATTATTTGAAGAACTCCCGATGTCAAAAAATCCCTCCAAAGGAGGGAAAAAATTAGATCCATTTATTAATGGTTTTATCGTAAGATGCAATCTCAGTTTCATTAAACCATAACGCGATTTCCCGTTCTGCACTTTCAGGTCCGTCAGAACCATGAATGATGTTCATTCCAACACTGACACCGTAATCCCCACGAATGGTTCCAGGTGCAGCATCAGCTGGATTGGTTTTTCCCATCATTTGCCGAGCAACAGAGATAACATTGTTTCCTTGCCAAACCATTGCAAATACAGGTCCTGAAGTAATAAAATCAACCAACTCCCCAAAGAAGGGCTTCTCTTTATGTTCGGCATAATGTTTTTCAGCAAGCTCTCTACTTACCTGCATCAATTTTCCACCTACCAACTGGAAGCCCTTCTTTTCAAACCGAGAAATGATTTCACCTATTAAATTTCTTTGAACACCATCTGGTTTTACCATGATAAAAGTTTTTTCCATATGTATTTCCTCCATTTCCGTTATAAACGACATTCATCCCCAAATATACTACCAAAGAAATCTAATTCCATGCAACTTAAAAGAATTAGTTCACATTTGATATCCTCTAGAAGGTGCGCTGTCCCAAAAAATGGGTAATCTCAATTAAAGAGCCTCGTGTTTTAATATCCGGGACGCATTCCACCCACTTTCTTGCCTTTTCAAGATATCTGTGGGCCAATTGATTGGAATATTCGATTCCTCCAGCTTTTTTAATAAAGGCAATAATATCTGCCATATGATCTTCAATAGCAGGTGAAAGGATCCATTTCCTAAAGGGGTGATTTTCTGGAGTTTGCCAATATGCATACAGCGCAGGTAATGTAATATTTCCCTGTTTCAAATCACTTCCCGCAGGTTTGCCCAATTGTTTTTCAGTACCTACAAAATCCAAAACATCATCTGTAATTTGAAAGGCCATTCCTACATGATATCCATAAAGATACATATTTCTCACCCATTTAGGATCAGCCTCAGCTACTAGAGCACCCAATTTACAGCTTATCGCAATCAACAAAGCCGTTTTTCTTTTGATTCTTCGAAGGTAATCCTTTAACCCTTGATTCCATCGATTAAAATCCTTGATTTGATTTATTTCGCCCTTGCACATTTCAACAATCGCCTTGGACAAAATTTGGTGAACTTCTGGATGATTCAATTGGGTAGCCATCAAAAGGGATTTTGCAAATATATAGTCTCCGGTATACATGGCAATCCGGTTATCCCATTCTGCCTTTACAGTCTTTTTTCCTCTTCTTGTATCGGCATCATCAATCACATCATCATGTACCAGAGTTGCCATATGAATCAGTTCGAGGGGAACCGCTATGTGTTTCAACTTATGAATATCGTAGTTGCCCAGTTTTCCACCAAGAAGAACAAAAACTGGACGCAACCTTTTTCCCCCTGCCTTTAATAAATGGCTGGAAGATTGAAGAAGAAGAGTTTGATCAGTCTCGATTGCCTTTTCCAATTCATTTTCCAGAATGGTTAAATCCGCTTTTAATTGCCAATAAATTTCCGTTAATTTCATCTATTTCACCTAGTCCATTATGTATTGAAGGATCCCGGCAGTTTTGGTCTGGAAGGATTCCATAAATTCACTGTTACCGGATGATCCAATAGACCTAATTCATAGGCACAATAAAAATAATACTCTAAACCTTCCACCTGTTCCTTATTTAAATCATGATTCAAGCCGGAAAAATAATTCCTCCAAAATTCAATTGTACCACCATGACGCTGAATTGTATATTGCAACAATTCATTTAACCTGTTTCTACTTTGCTTCTTACTATATTGAAACACTTCAAACACATGATTTAATAACTCCTCTTCCCGATCAGCAAAACTTTTGTTAACAGCCCATACGGCAAATGTCATCCACTTCCCTGTTTGACGATACCACAACTCACCTAAATCGTAAACCCTATACCCAGGATTATTCCACGAGGCCTTAAGAGCATCATCTCCAATCAAAAGGGAAGCATCCGCCTCTTCCATCATAACTGTCAAGTTAGGAAGCATTGTGCGGTAATGGGCATTAACTTGATAAAATTTTTGCAGCAAAATCCTTAGCAGGTTGACAGAAGTGGCCGATGTATTGGTCAGGGCGATGGTTTTCCCTTCCAGCTCATTAATTGGGACTTTGGAAAACAAAAAAATAGACCCGACAGGACCTAAAGCGCTGACAGACAAATCGGGTAACAGCAAATATTGATCGATAGATTGGGCATAGGCAAATGCCGATATGGGTCCCAAATCAATGTTTCCCATTTTCATTTGCTGGTTTAGCTGAGCAGGAACTTGGGGAATCCACTCAATATGATCATCCCTTAGTTTTTCATGAACAAAATAAAATACGGGCAAGATGTTTGTATAAGCTATTTTGCCAATTCTCATTTTTTTCATCTTAATCCCCCCATCGACGGAATAGATGATGATCTAATCCTAGATTGTCTAACACTTTACCAACCATAAAACGAACAAGATCATCCAAAGATTGGGGTCTATGATAAAAACCGGGCATCGCGGGAACAATTCTCACGCCGATTCGTGAAAGCTTCAACATATTTTCCAATTGAATGGCATTTAAAGGAGTCTCCCTCGGAACCAGAAGAAGGGTACGGCCTTCCTTTATCATCACATCGGCTGTTCTCTCCAATAGATTGCCTGAAGCCCCATTTGCAATCCCCGATAAAGTTCCCATAGAACATGGAATGATAATCATTCCTTTACTTTTATAAGATCCGCTGGCAATAGGTGCGGTAAAATCACGAAGATGATGATATTTCAGGATTCCTGGAAAATCTTTTTGGATGTTTTCCTTCAAAATCATCTCCCGATCACTGTTATCCCAATTAAGTTCCTCTTTAAAAACCTGCCAGCCTGCTTCCGTGATGATCAAATGGACCGTACATCCAAGTTTTAACAGCTCTTGAGTAAGGCAAACGCCGTATATCGCACCGCTGGCTCCAGTAATTCCAACCGTATAAATTAACGAATGGGTTGTCATATCATATCACCAAATCCAATAAAGTAAAGAAAAATACTAGGACGCTTAACACACCATTCATGGTAAAAAAGGCCGTATTTAATTTTGACAAATCCGTAGGTTTAACCAAAAGATGTTCATAGACCAAAATAAATCCGGCAATAATCATACCAGCAAAATACCACCAGCTTAACTCAGCCATATAAAACAGGATGAACAAGCCGATAAATGTTAAAACATGAAACCATCTGGCTATCTTTAGTCCTAAAGGGATCCCAAACCTGGAGGGGATAGAATGTAGTCCTTCTCTCCTGTCAAACTCAACATCCTGACAAGCGTAAATAACATCAAATCCAGCTGTCCATAGGGCTACCGTCACAAAAAGAATGAGAGAAACCATATCAATTTGACCAGTGGTAGCAACCCAGCCTCCTAATGGAGCAAGTCCAATGGATATCCCCAATATTAAGTGACAAGTCCAAGTAAACCGTTTTGTATAAGAATAAAAAACGAGAAAAAAGACGGCAACGGGAAGCAGTTTCACCGCCAGCATATTTAACTGATAGGCAGACCAAAACAAGAGTACAAATGAGACAACAATAAAAAGAAGCACTTCCGTAAGGGATACTAGACCAGCAGGGATGGCTCTGTTTTTTGTTCTAGGATTCTTGGCGTCAATCCTTCGATCAATCAATCGATTGAGGGCCATCGCCGCACTCCTTGCCCCAACCATGGCAAGGGTGATCCAACCAATTTGCCCCCATGTTGGCCAAATGTCATTCACCACTATGCTTCCCAAAACGGCTCCCATGTAGGCAAACGGGAGGGCGAATATCGTATGTTCAAACTTAATCATCTCAAGGATGATTCTAAGTTTATTCAATCCCATAACTTTTCCACTTCCGATCAACCAAGTCTTTGATTTCCTTACTCATGACAATATCATTGGGCCATTCCCTTTGAAATCCTTCTGAAGCCCACTTTTTCGTGGCGTCAATCCCCATCTTGGAAGAAATAAAAGGCAATTGAGAGGCATGATCCAAATCATCTGTCGGTCCATCAACAAACATAATATCCCTTCTGGCATCAATGTTATGGAAAACCCTCCAAGCCACTTGGGAATAGTCATGGACATCAACATCTTCATCTACCACAATAATTAATTTAGCCAGCATCATAAGTCCCATTCCCCATAAACCTGACATCACCTTACGGGCGTGATAAGGATATCTTTTCCTTATGGATACAATCACACAGTTATGAAATCCTCCCTCAATGGGCATGTCTATATCCACGATCTCCGGAAGCATGATTTTCATTAACGGGAGAAAAATTCTTTCTGTCGCCTTTCCCAAATAAGCATCTTCCTGGGGAGGCTGACCGACTAATGTAGCCGCGTAAATCGGATCTTTCCGATGGGTAATAGCCGTAATATGGAATACCGGATATTCATCTGCCAATGAGTAATATCCGGTATGATCTCCGAAGGGTCCTTCCGTCCGAAGTTCATCTAAATCCACGTATCCTTCTAAAACAATTTCCGCTCGTGCGGGCACTTCCAAATCCACCGTTTTACATGGGACCATCTCCACCGCCTGTTTTCTTAAAAAGCCTGCAAATACCATTTCGTCAATATCAGGCGGCAGCGGAGCGGTGGCTGAGTAGATGACTGCAGGATCACATCCTATGGCAACAGCTACCTCCATTTTTCGGCTGTCAGGATTCAGCTTATCAGACTTACGGTGATGTTCAGCCCCACCCTTATGTTTATGCCAGTGCATACCTGTCGTTTGTTTATCATAAACCTGCATGCGATACATTCCGCAATTCCGTTTACCGGTTACAGGATCCTTTGAGAAAACAAGAGGAAGTGTGATGAACGGACCACCATCTTCAGGCCAACAAGTTAATACCGGAAATTTGAAGAGATCGGGTTCTTCAGTAATGACCACTTCTTGACAAGGGGCCTTTTTTACTATCTTAGGCATAAAAGAAGCAATCTCCGCTAATTTCGGGAGCGCTTTTAATTTATCCAACATTCCGCCACCTGGTTTAGGCAATTCCATCATTTGCTCAATTTCTTTGGCAATATCATCAAGTGAGGAAACCCCTAACGCCAAGCACATCCGTTCATAGCTTCCCATTAAGTTGGTTACCACGGGAATATCAAAGCCCTTTACATTATCAAAAAGCAAAGCAACATTCTTTTCTTTTGACTTTGATACTCTATCAGTAATTTCACTGATTTCCAAATGATGGCTGACTTCAGTATGAATTCGCTTAAGCCAGCCCCTTTTTTCTAAATCGTGAATAAATTCACGCAGATCATTGTAAGGCATTTTCTCATTACCCCTTCTTTACACCAATATGTAATGCGGCGACCCCACCGGCAAACAAGTGGGTTTGAATATCAGTAAGGCCTACCTCGGAAAAAACCTTGGCTAATTCCTGACTATCCGGAAAATTGGTTAGTGATTGAGGAAGCCAATTGTATTCGTTATACTTATTTACCAACAACTTACCGATTACTGGGAGAATCCTGTAAAAATAAAAATAAAAGAATTGGCGATACCATTTCCAAGGCGGTTTTGAAGCTTCCAATGAGACCACAAGACCACCTGGCTTAACCACCCTTGTCATCTCAGATAGAACTTGACGATAATCAGGAACATTTCTGAGAGCAAATCCGATGGTTGCATAATCAAAGGTGTTGTCAGAAAAAGGGATCTCCATCGCATTTCCATCTACCAGATCAGTTTGTGAGTTTACTCCCATTTGTTCTATTTTTGCTTTTCCAATCTTTAACATATTCTCACTAAAGTCCAAGCCCACAACATAACCTTCTCTTCCTACAGCCTGGGCTAGGCTAATGGTCCAATCGCAGGTTCCACAGCAAACATCAATGGCACTTTGCCCTGGCCGGACACTCATTTTATTCATCGTAAATTTTCGCCAACGTTTATGCTGTCCGAAACTAATAATGGAATTCATTTTATCATATTCATTAGCAATGTTTTCAAAAACAGAGTGAACATACTTTGTATCAGGCTTTGTCATAGACGTCTCCTTATATCTCCTCAGCCAATAGTTTATTCTCTTCAATTTTAGAAAAGAAAAAGTCAATCATGTTGATGAGCTCATTTTTTATCAAGGGGGGTTCAATTTTTCTTACTTCATTCTGACAATCAATCAGCAATTCTTCAACTTTTTTATCCAAAATCATTTTAATTTTGTGCTTAAAAATCACATTTGTGTGTGTAGCAGAACCATCGGCAATTTTCTTTGCCTCTACTTGTCCCAACTGTTTAATCATGGATAACATCCCAAATCCAAACGGTATTTCATCTCCCCATTCAATCTTCTCCCTCTCGGAAAGGAGTATTTCAACAAGAATAAGATGATTCATCAATTTTTCCCAAGGGAGTTGTCCAATTTGCAAATGGCGTCTTGGCAAAATGGTATAAAGGGGCGTTTCTTTTTTTACTAACAAACTCAGATATTTGTCAGGAGATAAAGTCAGATCTCCTCTGCACAAATAATATCTGGTCTTATTTTCATTAATCTCTTTAATGGCTTCGGCTAAGATGTGAATCATTTCAATATCTTCAATTTCTGAAAGCAAGAAATAATATTGACTGCTAAAATAATCACCCGCCAACACTTTTAATTGGCGGGAACGAATCCCCCTATGTGTGTTTTCCCTTTCCAATCCAACCTCTTCATGAATGTCAAGTCCCATTTGGACCAGCATAACCGTCGTGCAATATTTCCTGATTTTTTCAACGGATAGCTGCATCTGCTGGAGAAATAAAAACAATAATTCCAATCTGATTTCAAATATAGAAGGTGGATTTATGTACTCTTCAAGATAATGATGTGCGGAATTTCTGCGGATTAGCTTCAAAATTTCATTCATCTCATTTTTGTAAGAACTGTTTTTTAAAATCATAAATGATCCCCCAACACCCTATTTTCAATCCTTCTTTTTCTAACCGTCTCCATTCATAAAGAGTATAACATACATGATTCATTTACGGCACCATGAACTTACTTAATTTATCTTAATCCAATCTTGTCCATAAGACAAACGAAAGTATGTTTCGAGAAAAATTTTCAACTCATCGGATTTACTGGGGATCTTCCTAACCAACCTTACATTTTCCCTATCACCTGACAAGGCCACCATCATCGTTTCTCTCGGACTTTCAGATGATAAATTTATCAATCTGATAAATACCTGCTTTACATTGGTCGTTGAGTAGAAGCTCATGTTCAACACTTTGGAAAAATCATCAAATACCACTTTTTTATTCAACTGTTTGGGACTTGTAATATAAAAGTCTATAAATAAACTTCCATTCTCCCACTTCACTCTTCTAATTGGATGTTGAAATGATTGTCCTCTTAAAAAGTCTACCAGATTACTTTTTGTCAGCACAGTTTCCTTTGATTGAAAAACAGGAATATCACTGGATCCATTTTGACTCAACTCCATTGTGGGTAGAAACGATAAGATTATAGCCAACATCGTTGAAAAGACCACGGCAAAAAATAAATTTCTGGCAACCATCAGCATCATCATTACCTCCTCTTCTACATATGTACAAAAAAAAGGAGCTGGCTATGCCTGCTCCGTAACACATTTTATAATTTTATCTTCGATGTGCTTCTAGGACTCCCACTTCTATATAATGGGAGTCCTAGAAGCACAACCTCGAAATAAGTGCAATTAGAGTTTAGCGGGAGCCAGAACTCCCCCTAAACTAGGTTTTCTTTATTCATCGGTATTTACAACACCATGCTTGGTATAGATTATTGCTTTTCCTCTTATTTTCATAGCGGAAGTATGCTCGGTGAACTGGGCAATCATCACTTCGCCTTTGTCAAGCTTCTCTGTATGATGAAATTTTGTATCATGTCCCCTCGTCAAACCAATCACATGAACTCCATTTTCCTTCGCCTTGATTACAAAAAAATCCCCATCTACAGCCATAAACAATCCCCCCACAATTTTGAAATGATCTTATATATTGTACTATGGCTAATTCTAATAAAACTGTCAATTGTTATCCACTTTTATTGTTGAACGTCTGTGATATTGTCATATTGTAACGCATCAGTGAAAATGTCACTATGGGACAGGAGAGAATAACTTTGAGCAAAAAAGAGTTGAAGCGTTACAAAGTCATTGAACAACTGATTCAAGG
>NZ_JAKIHL010000062.1 GCF_021608135.1 Microaerobacter geothermalis | reverse complement strand
GATCAGAGACAAACAGTAATTTGATATTCGTGCTCGCAGCAACAGGAATTTGTGCTCAATGATCGATGCTGTCCGTTTAGTTCGCGGGGTCTGATATTGCTACCACCATAAAGATTTACGACTTACCATTCCCCTGTTCAATTTCCATTATGAGAAGATGACGATGATATAGTAACTAGGTAACTACTGGATGGAATTATTTTCATGAGAATTTGTGACCCTTCGGGTCATGTAAGTTTAGTTCCGCGTCTGTTAAAAGAAGGGAGTGATTGCACATGGAATATCGGATTGAAGCAAGGAAATTAACCAAGGAGTTTAAATCCTACAAAAGCAGAAAAGGAATAGGGGGAGCCATGCGTGATTTGCTCACCCGACAATATACTACTGTAAGAGCCGTAGATTCATTAGATTTACAAATAAAGTCCGGTGAAATGGTAGGCTATATAGGAGAGAATGGGGCGGGAAAATCGACAACGATCAAAATGCTAACAGGGATACTCGTTCCTACTTCAGGGAAGATCCGGGTGAATGGGATGGTTCCATTTAAGGAAAGAGAACGTTTTGCCAGAACCATCGGAGTTGTTTTTGGACAAAGAAGCCAATTGTGGTGGGACATTGCGGTTCAGGAGTCTTTCCGTTTGCTTAAGAAGGTGTATAAGGTTTCAGATGAAGCGTATGAAAAACAGATGGAGCTGATGCTGGATGTATTAGATATTCATTCCCTGTTGGACAGGCCGGTACGAAAGCTTAGTTTGGGACAAAGAATGCGCTGTGAATTGGCTGCCGCCCTTATTCACAATCCCCCATTGTTATTTTTGGATGAACCCACCATTGGTCTTGATGTATTGGTGAAATTAAAGATTCGTGAGTTCTTAACGGAGTTAAATCGTACCCTTGGAACCACCATTATGCTGACCACCCATGATTTAACGGATATTGAAGCCCTATGTTCAAGGGTTGTTATTCTTGATGAAGGAAAAAAAATCTATGACGGGGAATTATCTACATTAAAGGAACAGTGGGGTGGAGAAAAAAGGGTTATTTTAGAATTTACCCATGAGATTGACGTGGACCAATGGCGGCATCTTTCCGATCAAACAGGCATGTTGATCAAACCAATTCACCCTCTCAAGGTACAGGTTGACCTTTCTAAGGAGGTTACAATTTCTGATATTATTGGATTTTTTGGAGATCAGGAAATTAAGGATATTCAGATGCAGGAAGTGAGCACAGAGGAAATAGTTCGAAAAATATATGAAGAAGGAGTTTCTCATGGGCAGTCATTATCTGGAGTGGATAAGAATCCGGTTTCTCATGATGTTAGCTTACCGGGTAAATTATTATAGCGGTATTATTATTTATGCGATTAATATTGGAGCCTATTATTTTCTTTGGCAAGCCATTTATGGAGATAAAGAGAGTCTGGGTGGACTGACGGCAGAGCAGATGACTTCATATATTGCTGTCGCCTGGATGGCAAGGTCATTTTACTTTAACAATATTGACAGGGAAATGGCGATGGAAATTAAGGAAGGAAAAGTGGCCATTGAACTGATTCGTCCTTACAGCTATTTATTGGTAAAAATGATGCAGGGATTTGGAGAGGGGCTTTTTCGTCTACTCTTTTTCTCCGTTCCCGGGATGGTTTTGGTTACTTTTTTATTCTCTTTAGAGCTGCCTGATTCATTATCCGTTTGGGCATTATTTTTTGTCAGTATTTTTTTAAGCTTCCTTATCAATAGTGAAATTAATCTTATTACAGGCATTTTAACCTTTTTCTTTCTTAATAATGAAGGGTTGATGAGGGCAAAAAGGGTGATAGTGGATTTATTTTCCGGTTTGATTTTACCCTTAAGCTTTTTCCCGGGATGGTTTCAAAACATTTTATCCTCCCTTCCGTTTCAAGGAATCAGCTATTTGCCTTCGATGATTTTTTCCGGAGGGATTAGGGGTTCCCAAATTTACGAAGGATTGTTGATTCAAGGGGTTTGGGTGTTTCTTCTTCTGATTCCGATTTTCTTCATTTGGGTTAGGGCCAGGCGAAAGCTGGAGATACAAGGGGGATAATTATGGCTTTTTACTTCTCTGTATTTTGGCAGTATATTCTTCAATACGCCAAGACCCGATTGGCATATCGTATGGATATATTGATTGAATTTATTTCTGATTTGATGTTTCAGGCCGTTCAGTTTATTTTCATCATTGTCGTATTTGGTCATACCTCCCTTCTTAAAGGCTGGACAAGGGATGAAGTGATATTTATATATGGCTTTTTCTTAATTCCTTATGCCTTGTTTTCAACTTTCTTTAATATTTGGGATTTTAATGAACGATATATCGTCCGTGGAGAAATGGATCGCATTTTGACCAGGCCTGTCCACTCTTTGTTTCAAATTATATTGGAGACATTGGAGTTGGAAGCATTATTTGGGGCGGTGACCGGAGGGTTAATTTTATGGTATAGCTGGCAATCTCTTCAACTGCCCTTTCACTGGTATGATCTTTTGTTTTTATTTCTTTTTGCGGTGGGCGGTGCCCTTGTCTATGGAGGAATCTTCATTTCGTTGGCAAGCATTGGCTTTTGGAGTGACAGCCGCACAGGGATTATGCCGATGATGTATAATATTGGGAACTATGGACGTTATCCAGTAGATATTTATAATCGGGTGATTCGTTTTATTCTGACATGGATCCTTCCATTTGCTTTTGTTGGAGTGTATCCCGCATCATTTTTTCTTGGGAAACAGGAATGGTTTTTTTACTCATTTTTAACTCCTGTTGTGGGTATCCTCTTCTTTATCGGGAGCATCTGGCTCTGGAACCGGGGGGTGAGAAGGTATCGAGGAGCTGGCAGTTAGTTTTTGCAATGGGTGTCTTTTCCTGTTAAGATAAAGTTGAATAAAAAGGAGGTGGATAGTTTGGTAGCTATAGGTCAACCTGCACCAGATTTTTCACTGCCAGGAACCAATGGCAAACAGGTGTCCCTTGCTGATTTTAAAGGGAAGAAACTAGTTTTGTTTTTTTACCCGAAGGATAATACCCCTGGATGAATTGCTGAAGCTAGCGACTTTAGGGATAAAGTTGCCTCATTTGAAAAATTGAACACCGAAATTGTAGGGGTTAGTCGAGACAGTTTGAAATCTCACGAAAAATTCAAGGAAAAACTGGATCTCCCATTTATACTTCTTTCCGATACCGAGGCGGAAGTATGTAAAAAATACGAAGTGCTAAAATTGAAGAAAATGTTCGGAAAAGAGTCCTATGGAATTGAACGCTCCACTTTTTTGATTGATGAGAATGGAGTTCTTATTCAGGAGTGGAGAAAAGTCAGTGTAAGTGGACATGCTGATGAAGTTCTTCGGTTCCTTGAAGCAAATCAATAAAATGGTGTCTTTCGACACCATTATTTCTTTTCCCGGGAAATATCGACAAATGGGGTGAAGGTTGTGAATGTGTTATTTACTGCAAAGCTAAGCCAAAAACACCAAAATAAATTGCAAGAACAGTTTCCGCAAGTTCAATTTTTCTTTTTTGAACATATGGATCAGGCGCTAGATCTGTTAGATAAAGCGCATATCGTCGTGACCTATGGGGAAGATTTGACGGAACATCTCGTCCTTCCTTTGAAACAATTAAAGTGGGTGCAGGTCATTAGTGCAGGATTGGATAAGATGCCCCTTTCTACCCTTGAAAAGAAAGAGGTATGGGTTACCAATGTCAGCGGTATTCATGCCATACCAATGGCGGAATATACCCTGGGAATACTGATTCAATTGGTAAGGAGATTTCCGGTATTTTATGATTTGCAGAAGGAGAAAAAATGGGATCGGTCTGTTCGGGTGGGGGAGATATATGGAAAAACCATCGGTATTTTGGGAACCGGAGCCATCGGAAAAGAAATTGCCCGTCGGGCAAAGGCTTTTGGCATGAGAGTATTGGGACTAAATCGGAGCGGAAAAGAAGTTTCAGATGTAGATCAGATGTTTTCCAGGGATCAAATTGAACAGCTGCTGAAGGAAAGTGATTTTGTTGTCGTTATCACACCATTAACAAAGGAGACAAGGGGGCTGATTGGAGAGAAAGAATTGACAGCAATGAAACCTTCGGCGTATCTGATCAACATCGCCAGGGGTGAAGTGGTCGATGAATCGGCATTAATCAGAGGTTTGAAAGAGAAGAAAATTGCGGGTGCTGTATTAGATGTTTTTTCCGAGGAACCCCTTCCCAAAAGCCACCCTTTCTGGGAATTGGAAAATTGCTTTATCACCCCTCATGTTTCCGGTCGTTCTCCTTACTACATGGAACGGGCCCTTGACATATTTATCAAGAATCTTGATTTATTCCTAAGGGGTAATCGAGAATTGATCAATTTGATTCCTAAAGGGAGAGGCTATTGATTAATATTACAGAGAACTGACATTCCTCATTGCATCCTTGTTTTGAAGGAGGAAAAGATGCCGATACTGTAGGAAATGGGGGGTATTTCTACTTAGTAATAAGTAGTACCTTATAATAATACTGTAAAAAGTATTGACAAACTTTACTTCTTTTGAATAAACTGATTATAAAGATTATCATTTAATAGGATGTTATTATTTAATAATTAACATTTTCAGAAATGGGGCGGTTAAGATGGCGGCACAGCGTTTACATGAAGCCATTGACAAGTTAAAATCCACCGGTGTTCGGATGACGCCGCAAAGGCATGCAATTCTAGCCTATCTTCTTGATACCAAATCCCACCCAACCGCCGATGATATCTACAAAGCGTTGGAAGGAAAATTTCCAAATATGAGCGTAGCAACTGTGTACAATAATCTTCGTGTATTTAAAGAAGTGGGGCTGGTTCAAGAACTGACTTATGGCGATGCCTCCAGCCGTTTTGATGCGGATGTGTCTGATCATTACCATATTATTTGCATGAATTGTGGTCGAATTGATGATTATTATCAAACATTACCCCCACTAAGTGAAGTGGAGCGTTCAGCGTCAGAGGAAACTGGTTATGATGTGAAATATCATCGTATGGAGCTTTATGGATTTTGTCCTGATTGTAAGCAGAAACACTAATTGAAAATTAAAGGTTTGATTCATGTCCCCTTCGAGGCAAAAGAACGGAGCCATTATAAACATCTGGGTATTTCAAAGATGGAGTTAATTCTTTAATTCCTCGTCTATAGTTGTGAATAAAATCGAAAAACAGGAAGCATAGCGCCTATCGCTATGCTTTTTTTGTCTAAAACTCCTTTTCTCCTGGAAAGTTTTTTGGAGTAGCTTTCAAATTGTCCTTTTTGTTATCATGAAGGTACCATTGTGTTTGGGAGAGGATGACATGGAATTAGAAAGAAATAAGGTTGAACATAGACCGAAGAGAGGACAGCTCATATCCATGGGAATTCTTATTTCTTTACTTTTGGGTTTAGCAAGTACAGCTTACATATGGCGGTTTTTAGAGTCACAACCCAATAAGGAATGGGTTGATCCATATATAGGTAAGCAATTTCCGGTTATTTATAAGGGAGAATTATTACAGGAAGAAGCTTGGGTAAAAGATGGCGAGATTTATTTAACCTACGAGCTTTTTAAGGAAAAAATAGATCGGAATGTCTTTTGGGATGAGTCTATTCAGTCAGTAATCATCACGACTGAGGATAAAGTGATACGATTGCCAAATAAACAGATTGAAGGATTTATAAATGACAATCCATTTTCCTTAAGATTCCCTGTCACGATAAAAGAAGGTCATAAATGGATTCCAACCTCTCCCTTAATGGAAATGTACCCATTTAACGTGACTTATAATGAAACATCGAATGTAGTCATTTTGTCTAATCCTTATGAACCTGTTCAATTGGCAACAGGTGTATTGAATCAAGAAGAGGAAGATTTTATCTATATTAGAAATGATTCTACCAATAAGGCGCCTATTGTTGCTCAGTTTAAAAATGGGGAAGAGGTAGAAGTGTATGGAGAAAAAAACGGATGGTATTTGGTACAAACCCTCGATGGAATGATTGGTTTTGTTGACAAGCAGCAAACGGTTCTTTCTGGAATCAGGGTGACCGGAAAACAGATGAAAGAAAGAGAAAAACCTAGTTGGAATCCCTTGGGAGGAAAAATCAACTTAACTTGGGAACATGTTATCAAAAAAAACCCATCTCCTAAAGAACTACTGCCGTTACCCGGAGTAAATGTTGTATCTCCTACTTGGTTTTCTTTGATGGATAAAGAAGGGAATCTATCAAATAAAGCAGAATTGTCTTATGTCAAGTGGGCTCACAGCCAGGGATATCAGGTATGGGCATTGTTTAATAATCGCTTTGATCCTGATGTTACTCATGATGTGCTTAGTGATTTTATGAAAAGAAAAAGAGTGATACAACAGTTGATTCAATTTTCATCTCTTTATCAATTGGATGGAATCAATATAGATTTTGAGAACGTTTATCTAAAGGATAAAGAGCTGCTAGTTCAATTTGTAAGAGAAATGGCCCCCTATCTACATGAACAAAACTTAACGTTGTCTATCGATGTAACCATCAAATCCCCAAGCGAGAATTGGTCCCTATTTTATGACAGAAAAAGATTGGCCGAAGCGGTCGATTATGTCGTGGTGATGACATATGATGAGCATTGGGCATCCAGTACTAAGGCAGGTTCTGTTGCTTCATTGCCTTGGGTGGAAAAGGGATTATTAGGTGTCCTTGAAGAGGTTCCTGCTGAAAAACTTCTTTTGGGAGTTCCCTTTTACACAAGACTTTGGAAGGAAGAAAGTCAGGCAGATGGGTCAATTAAGGTTTCGCAAAAGGCAATCTCAATGATGGCTGCCGAAAAATGGATCAAAGAAAAAAGGATCACTCCTCAATGGTTGGAAGATTTGGGACAATGGTATGCGGAATATAATGATCCAAAAGATCAGGCGGTATATAGAATATGGTTAGAAAATGAAGACTCCATGAGGAAAAGGATTCAACTGGTGAAAAAATATGACTTAGCAGGAATTGCATCTTGGCGAAGAGGATTCGAAAAGCCTGAAATTTGGATTACAATTGAGGAGGAAATGGAAAAGAGACCATCGAATTATTGATGGTCTTCATTATTTTTTGCATGAATGGGATCGAGAGATAGTGTCTGATTACAAAACATGCATTGGTCGACTTTTTTCAGCATTTTTGTCACTTTGCCACACTTTGGACAGGTTACCTGTACCGTCTTTGTTGTTGAAACCATGCCCACCCAGAAAAAACCGATGGTACTCCCGATTAAAAGTATAAAACCGATGGTCATAATAATTGCCATAATAAGATATGATGATTTAAAAAATAAAGCTAAATACATGATAACAATACTAATAAAAATAATAAACAAAGCTAAAGAACGAAACCTGGCAATTTTGTTAATGGACATTTTCATAACCTCCTAAAGGGAGTATATCATGTTTTTCTTGACCCCTAAAAGACAAAAAGTTAAAAAAGAACCTTCTCAAATGATTGAGAAGGTCAATAGAAATAGTACCTCAGGAAGAGTAAAAGAAATGTACAATGAAATAATAAAATATTATTTTCACTATGTCA
The DNA here is from genome assembly GCF_021608135.1 of Microaerobacter geothermalis. NCBI lineage: Bacteria > Bacillati > Bacillota > Bacilli > Caryophanales > Bacillaceae > Microaerobacter > Microaerobacter geothermalis. Next base: position 1,272 of record NZ_JAKIHL010000062.1, on the reverse strand, counting down.
ATAGTGATAAACAATGTTTTTTGGGAGCCTTTCTTTTTTGAAGGAATATCCGTTCTAGTGTAGAAAGAATAAACATACCAACATGATTCAATCGTCTTGGCCAGATGGAATAACAAGGAATGAAGAAATGTTTGTGTTTTTAAGGAGATGAGAAGGGATGGAAGAGATTTTTGAGTTGTTTGTGACACAATATAAACATAAACGTGGGATAAAAGCTGCAATTGCTATTGAAAAACCTGATCAAATTCATTCTTTGCTCGATGGATTTGATGGTCTGGTGATCGTCATTATGGATGAAGAGGATGATCAGTGGTTTTCGAAACAGTATAAGGTAAAGTCGTTCCGCATACAGGAACAATGGGTCACAGAGAGTGGGTTAAATCGTTGGATCATGAGGGGACGTAATCGAAGAATAATGCAGTGGTTATTAAACGGAAAGATTATACTTGATTCAGATGGATGGTTGGAAAACTTGATTGAGGGTCTCAGATATTTTCCTATCGAAATGAGGGAGAGGAAAAAATGCCTGGAATTCACTCATTTTTTGCGTTCGTATACAGAAGGGAAAGAGTTATTGGCCCAAGGAAATGTGCTTGATTCATTTAATCATATTTTAAATGCACTTCATCATTGGGCTAGGTTAACCATCATAGATAAAGGGTATCATCCTGAAGTGACATTATGGAATCAGGTAAAAGAGATCGACCCGGAAGTATTCCATCTTTATTATGAACTTGTTAATGGTGAGGAACCACTTGAAAAAAAGATTGAATTATTTCTTCTCGCAAGTGAATTCACGGTAATGTCTAAACTGCATATGGCAAGCTCATTTATTCTTGGTATATTAAAGGAAATTGGTAAACCTAGCAGTATTCACGAGTTGCAAAATCATCCTAAGCTAAAGGGGATGCATATGGATTTACCGATCCTATTTAATAAATTAGTGAGAAAATCATTGGTAAAAGAAACGAAATTATCGGATCGAAAAATAGGTGAAATATATTATTCTCTTGTATAATCGAACCATTAACGTAGGAAAAGGAAACGGCAAAGTTTTTTGAGAGCTTTTATTGAAAGGAAAAATTTCCTCTTGCAAATTCTTATCAAACATGATATATTATTTCTTGTCGCCGCGATGGGGCGGCGAAGAGGGAAGGAAGAAAGATGTACCTTGAAAACTGAACAGTGCAGAAGCCAAGCGAACCCTGAAGATTCAAATGGAGTAAGGAAGAGTCTAAGGGACTCATAAGGATAGAAGAGCAGATTAAACTT
>NZ_JAKIHL010000061.1 GCF_021608135.1 Microaerobacter geothermalis | reverse complement strand
ATTGCTACCACCATAAAGATTTACGACTTACCATTCCCCTGTTCAATTTCCATTATGAGAAGATGACGATGATACAGTAACTAGGTAACTACTGGATGGAATTATTTTCATGAGAATTTGTGACCCTTCGGGTCATGTAAGTTTAGTTCGGCAGTTAACTTCAACGCTTCCTGTGAAACAATATGCATCATCTGATGCATTTCCGAACCGCCAATAACTGTTTTTCCTTGGTTTAAGTGCAGCAAAAAGTCTTTGATATCCATTTAATCGCTCCTATTATTACATACTATCTTTTAAAATTTTTACGATTTCATCATGAGAAAGCACTTTATATCCGCCTTTTAAAATAAATGTGTTCGATGCAATGCCATCAAGCATATCTTCAGTCACACCCAAGTCTTTGATGTTCATCACAAGGCCGATTTCTTTCATATATGCTTCCATCCGTTCAAGTCCTTCTTTGGCGGTCTGTTCATCTGTTTTCCCTTCGGGATTTACATTCCAGACGTTGATTGCATAGCGCTTGAATTTTTGAAGCCCGTAAGGCATGATGTGCCGGTAATACGGCAAGGAGACGGCGGATAGAGTCATGCCGTGAGTAGCATCGGTATAACCGCCGATAGCCTGCCCTATCATGTGAACCATCCAGTCTGTGGATTTGCCTTTGGCAACAAGGGTATTGAGCGCCCATGTCGCGGTCCACATAATGTTGCTCCTTGCTTCGTAATCTTTGGGATTTTTAACGGCAATCCTTGAACTGTGGATCAAGGATTTCAACAATCCCTCCATAATATAATCCGAGGTGTTGTCGTCATCACCGGAAAAATATTGCTCCAGAATATGCGACATGATATCAAAGAATCCGGCCACCATTTGATATTGCGGAACGGTATAGGTGAATACGGGATTTAATATTGAAAATTTCGGGAAAACATTCTCGCCGAACACATGGCCGATTTTCTGCTTTGTGGCAGGGTTGGTAATAACGGAACCGCCGTTCATTTCAGAACCGGTGCCGACCATTGTCAGAACGCATCCTACGGGGATGATTTTGTTGTCCACATCTTCCATGCGCAGAAAATATTTATCCCACGGGTCTTCCTCACAATAGGCCGAAACCGATACGGCTTTTGCGTAATCGCATACCGAGCCGCCGCCCACGGCCAAGATCAGATCCACATTGTTGTCCTTTGCTCTTTTGCAGCCCTCATACAGCTTTTCAACCGTAGGGTTTGGCATAACTCCCGCATCCTCAAAAATTTCTTTGCCGTTGTCCTTTAAAATTTTTACAATCTCGTCATAAAGTCCGGTTTTCTTAATAGAACCGCCTCCGTAGACAAACAGTACATTTTTCCCGTACTTTGGCAGCTCCTCATTTAAGAATTTGAGCGAGTCCTCTCCGAAATACAGTTTAGTGGGATTTGAATAGATAAAATTTCCTAACATTTTTTATCCTCCTGACTTTGTTTACATATTTTCTTTGAAAAATGATTCCAGCTTATCAAACGGAATTAAATCCGTTCTGTCATAGAGATCCACATGCCCGGCATTAGGTACGATATACAGCTCTTTAGGTTCGGCGGCCATTTTATATGCGTCTTCGCTAAAATATCTGGAATGCGCATGTTCGCCAATGATAAACAAAATAGGTCTTGGCGAAACTGATTTGATATAGTTCATCAAAGGGAAATTCATAAAGGACATGGCACTTGTTTTTGTAAATGCGCCTATTGAATTGGGATGGTGCCCGCGCTTCATTGCATAATATTCAAAAAACTCCTTTGAAATAGGATCTAGTCCTTCAGGAATAATGTCAACAGGTTCGCTTGGAAAAGCCGGAGTTAATTCCGGGCTCCCGCTTTCAAAATCTTTCCAGCGCTGCTCTCCAAGCTGGTCGAGCATTTGGCCGCGCTGTTCGTCGGTCATGCTATCCATCCAGCCATTGCGCATCACTCTGCTCATATCGTACATACTCACGGCAGCAACGGCTTTTATTCTTCTATCAACCTGGGCAGCCGTAATTGCAAAACCTCCGCTTCCGCAAATGCCGATTACCCCAATTTTGTTTCTATCCACAAACGGACGGGTTCCTATATAATCCACAGCCGCGCTGAAATCCTCAACAAAGATGTCCGGCGATGAAACGTGTCTTGGCTCGCCGCCGCTTTCTCCGTTGTAAGATTCATCAAATGCGATAGCTGCAAAGCCGCGCTCTGCCATCGCTTGTGCATAAATTCCAGCTCCTTGTTCCTTAACCCCGCCATAAGGCGTGCCAACAATGATGGCAGGATATTTTTGAGATTTATCAATATCCTTAGCCAAGTACATAACCGCTGCAACGGTTATCCCATACCTGTTTTTAAACGATACCTTTTCAACGGTTACTTTTTCACTGACTGTAAAAGTTTTTTGATTGTTTCCTGTCATCTTGATTCCTCCATTAAATTATGATTTGCAATAGTTCGCCGCCGGTTATTTTCTGAATCATTTCAGCGGCAACTTCCGTATTGCCAACCGGCAAATTTACTATGCTTCCGCCTGCGTAATTGCTTCCCTCTCTTGAATAATAGGCTATAAGAGTTTTGTCTCTTTAAATTGATTCATTTTCGCGCCCCGCTCCTTTCATATCACACTCCTTTCATATCAAGCGTTGACACATACACCTGTATGTGGTAACATAATAATAAACCTGAGAGTTGACTCTAAGTCAATAGGCTTTTTAAAGTTGTTTTGTATTTTTAAGTGAAATTTATATTAATAATTATTTAACAAGACATTTGTAACATTTGGAGGTTGATTATGTATTACACCATCGGTGAGATCGCTAAAAAAGTAAATATTTCCCCGCATACCCTGCGTTTTTATGCAAAAGAAGGATTATTGCCATTTGTTGAACGGAGCGAAAGCGGAATCCGAATGTTTAAAGATGAAGATTTTGAATGGCTGATGATAATAGAATGTTTGAAAAAGACCGGCATGCCGATTAAAGATATCAAAACCTTTATAGACTGGACTATGGAAGGCGATTCGACAATCGATAAAAGGCTTGAAATGTTTAAAAAGCAGAAAGAGGCTGTCGAAAAACAAATTGCCCAGTTGCAGGAAACTCTTGAACTTCTGGAATATAAATGCTGGTACTATGAAACAGCGAAAAAAGCCGGTACTTGCGATGTGCACAGCAAAATTAAAGTGGAAGACATACCAGAAGATATACGGCCTGTAAAAGAAAATCTTAAAAAAATCCGCAAACTGTATTAATCGAGTAGGAGGTCACCCTTTAATTGAGTGACCGACCTCTCACACCACCGTGCGTACCGTTCGGTACACGGCGGTTCAATCGCATAAGTGCAGGGACTCGTACCGGTCAAGGATGCTGTAGTATCCAACCTGTGCGAGTCTTTTGTTTGTAATCGTGTGTGTGAGAATACCGCTTCCAGCAATCGCCCAGTATCCTTTGCGCGTGTTCCCGTTTCGGTAGGCCTGCCAGTTCGGCATGCCTAGCTTCATCAGGTTCTTCACGCGCGTTTTAGGCTTCTTCCACTGTTTCCAGATGTACATCCGAAGACGGCGGCGCAACCATCCATCCCATTCTTCCATCGTGCTCTTCATGCTCGCAATTCCGAAGTAGCCTAGCCATCCGCGGATGTAGACCTTTACGTTCTGCATTACCACACGGACGTTTCTGCCCTGACTGCGGGAAGTCAGTTCTTTCAGCTTCTGCTTTGCTTTCTTCAGGGACTTTGCATGGGCTCGAATGTAATAGCCGTTCTTGCCCCTTCCCAACGCAAATCCCAGAAACTTAAAATTTCGGATTGCCACCACGCTCACGACCTTGCTTTTCCCCGCGTTTACCTTGAGTTTTAGTTTCCCCTCAAGATATTTCCTGCCGGATTCAAGCAGTCGTTCTGCCGCTCGCTCGCTTTTGGCCAGTATCACAATGTCATCTGCGTAGCGTATTACCGGAACGCCTCTGCCGCCCATCTCCTGATCAAATTTATTCAGATAGATGTTGGCAAGCAGTGGGCTGAGTGGGCCACCTTGCGGCGAGCCTTCTTCCGTTTTCACAAGCAAACCGTTTTCCATGACACCGCTTTTCAGATACTTCTTAATAAGTTCTGTTACGCGCTTGTCATGGACTTGTTCCCGTACCATGTTCATGAGCAGTTCGTGGTTCAGCGTGTCAAAATATTTGGACAGGTCGATCAGTACCGCGTGCTTGTAGCCCTGTTCCGCATACTCCTTCACTTTCTGAATTGCCATTTGCGCACTCTTTTCCGGACGGTAGCCAAAGCTGTTATCCGAGAAAAGCGGTTCAAAGATTGGAGTTAATTGCTGAGCAATTGCCTGCTGGATGATTCGATCTACGACAGTCGGGATTCCCAGCTTTCGCACACCGCCATCCGGCTTCGGGATTTCCTTCCGGCGCACCGGCTGTGGCTTGTATTCGCCGTTTCGGATGCTTTCCAAAAGTTCTTCCCTGTGTTCTCTTAACCAACCAAGCGCACCCTCGACTGTCATGCCGTCGATTCCAGGCGCTCCCTTGTTGGCCTTCACGCGCTCGTAGGCCCTGTTCAGGTTATCCCTGTCCAGTATCCTTTCAAGCAGGTCTGCACCGTCCGTCTCTTCGGTTTCCCGATTGTCAATGCTCCGCGCTCCTGCATGCTCTTCACGTTCCGCGCTATCCCTTTGCAGGCAGCCCTTGTCTCCAAGATATTCTGCTTTCAACACATTGACCTCCCTTCGTCCGTTCTCCGGACTTACGATTGTTCGGCCCTTCCCATTTAACTAATTGGTACTATGGCCTCTGCTGACTTCTCGCAATTCGTTGTTACTACGCGTCCTTTCGAATATTGTCTACTTGGCCCCGCTTGCGAGACCTCCCCGGGTAAGAACGCAGTCTTTCTCTCCATCTACCTGCCTCATTTACACAAACTGGTTCCGTGTAGCTATTGGACTTCAACTTGAATTGCAGTCTTATCCTCAGCTTGTGCCTTATGCGATTCCTATTCGTCAGGCCAGAGATTTGCCGCCGCCTTCCTTCAGATTCCGCGTTGCAGCGGACACCCTTGGCCTTGGCTATGCACTTCCCGCTACCGGGCGTGCTCGGGACTCTCACCCGCTAGACTGCGCCCATGCCGGGCGCACAATTAAAATGCACACCTTCCTGTAAACCGCAGAAAGGTGTGCATTTTTAGGTTTTAAAATAAATTTACGTAAGTAGACATGTTCCCGCAAACACATCGAAATATTTCAATCCCCGTCTTTTCCGTCTACACAACCCCGCCCGCCGAGAGCCGCCCCGAAAGGCTGTAGATGTGTTTCCGCAAACAATTACACACATAAAAAACAGGGCTTCCCGGCAGATCCACCGCCCGAAAGTACATTTTCGGCAAGCGGCAAATCACCGGAAAACCCAGTATTCAAGCCGTTTTTCAGGCGCTTATTTATTTTTTACATTCTGCATCAATACTACGCACTCCACATGAGCGGTTTGAGGAAACATATCCACCGGCTGTACCCATTCTATGTCAAATCCGCCTTCATGAAAAATCCGGCAATCCTTTGCCAATGTAGAAGGGTTGCAGGATACATAGACAAAATGTTTGGGTTTCACCTGAATGATGGTTTTTAGCAGTTTTTCGTCACAACCGGTTCTGGGGGGATCCACCACAATCACGTCGGGCTTCCATCCTTCTTTCACCCATTGAGGAAGCAAGATTTCTGCCTTTCCTACATAGAAATTGGCATGGGAAAAACCGCAGGTCGTGGCATTTCTTCTGGCATCATCAATGGATTCGGGAATCACATCCATTCCCCGGACTTCTTTGGCCAATGGTGCCAGCCATAATCCGATAGTACCCACCCCGCAATAGGCATCCACCACCTTCTCTCCCCCCGTAAGCTGGGCAGCCTCCTTCACCACTTCATACAACTTGATGGTCTGTTCAGGATTTAATTGAAAAAAAGCTCTGGGTGACAGGGAAAAATCAACATTTCCCAATTGTTCTTTTATCTTTTCCCGTCCCCATAAAAGGATGGTTTCTTCCCCAAAAATGATGGAACTTCTCTTGTCATTAATATTTTGATGAATACTCTTTAGATAGGGGATTTTTTCGCGAAGCCTGGCTATCAATAGGTCTGATTTTGGAAATTTTTTTGTTCTGGTGACAAACGTAATTTGACCTTCACCTGTTTCCATTCCGATCCTGGCAACAATGGTACGAATTACTCCCCTATGACCCTTTTCCTGATAGATAGGAATTCCCAAGTCTTTCATTACGCCCCTTGCCACTCGTATCATTTCATTGATTTTTGGATCTTGAATGGGACACCCGGATATATCCACCAACCGATGGCTGCCCGGGGAATATAGACCAGTCATGATTTCCCCACCATCCATCCCTACCTGAAGCTGTGCTTTATTGCGGTAACCCCAAGGATTCTTCATTCCGATGGTTGGTTTTACATCAATTTTCGGTATTTTAGTATACCTTTGGAATGACTGGACAACCAACTCCCTCTTAAAACGAAGCTGTTCTTCATACTGGACATGCTGAAGCTGGCATCCGCCGCATTGCTCATATACCGAACATGCTGGAGTGATTCGGTGGGCCGATTTTTTTTCAATGTGAAGGAGTTTGGCGATGGCATAGGTAGGCTTTACATTTGTAATTTTCACTTTAACCCTTTCACCAGGCAAAGCCCCTTGAACAAAAACTACTTGTTTCTGGTAATATCCAATTCCCTCTCCATTAATACCTAAGCGATTAATGGGTAAAGACAACATTTGCCCGATTTTAAAAGAAGCATTTTTCTTCATCGTCATCACCTTAACAAGATTTACTAATGTTATTTCAAACTATTCTTTTTTTAAGGATTGGACACAAAAATTAGGTTGCACTTAAAAATTTCAGAAAAGTTTCATAAACTTTCCCTTACTCTGCCCCGTATCTATTGTATACTGGCTGTGAAATGGGTAGCAAATTCTAAAATGTTTAGGAGGATGGAAGAAGTGAACTGGCTCAAAAATAAGTCAATCAAATTTAAACTATTGTTGACCGTTCTTATTATTACTCTGATTCCCCTAATGATTGCCGGGTATCTAAGTAAAGAAACCGTGTATGATTCCGCATTTAATATGTCCAGATATGATTTGGATTATATAACTGACCTAAAGCAAAAGGAATTAAACGACATTATTGAGCATAATAGTAACCTCTCGGCAATAGAACTTGAAAGCTTAGTGAAAGAATCCGTTGATGAAGTTTCCAAAGAATATTATGAACCAAATGGAATGCAGGGATATGGCTTTATTATGGATAGTAATGGAAAGCTTTTGTTTCACCCGACAGATGCTGGCAAAGATTTGTCTGGAGAAAATTACGTAAAAGATATGATTAAACAGAAAAACGGGGAAATCATCTATCAATTTAACGGAAAAGAAAAACTGACTTCCTTCCGGACCCTCTCAAACGGCTGGATCTTAGGGATTGGAAGCTACAAAGATGACCTTCTTCAACCCGTATCTACTATTAAAACACAAATATTCTGGATTAGCTTAATTTCCTCCATCCTATCCATCCTTGTCGGATACTTTATAGTTCAGCAGATCATTTCGCCAATGCGCGAATTGGTCTCTGCAATGAAAAAAGCGGAAGAGGGAAATTTAACCGTTGAAGTTCCTGTCCGTACCAAAGATGAAATAGGACGTTGTTCTGCGATGTTTAACGAAATGGTTGAACGGTTTAGAGAAATGATTAAACAAGTCCATCTTGCCTCTGAAAAAGTGGCTTCCTTTTCAGAAGAATTAACTGCCAGTGCCAGTGAAAGCACAAAGGCATCTGAGCAGATTGCCATTGCCTCACAAGATATCGCCCACGGTTCAGAGAATCAAGTGAAATTTGTGAAAGATACAGTGCAGACCATCCACGAAATGGCCAAGGAAATGCAGCAGATTTCGACCAATGTTCAAAATGTTTCATCCCACACCGATCAAACTGTTTACTTCGCCAATGAAGGGGGAGAAGCCATTACTAATGCCGTAAATAAAATGGAATCCATTGCTTCCAAGGTCCTTCATACCGAATCTATCGTAAAACAGTTAGATAACCAGTCAGAATCCATTCATGGAATTGTTGGTACGATCCGTGAAATTGCTGAACAGACCAACCTATTGGCTCTCAATGCAGCAATCGAAGCCGCAAGGGCTGGCGAACAGGGGCGCAGCTTTGCCGTTGTTGCCCAGGAAATAAGAAAGCTAGCCGAACAATCGGCTTATTCCGCCAACGAAATTGCCAAGGTTATTGAAGCAATCCGGAAAGGGATTGAACAAGCAGCCACTTCCATGGAAGAAGGAACAATAGCCGTAAAAGAAGGTCGTAATGTGGTACATGAAGCAGGAGAATCATTCCAAAAAATATTACATGCGATTGAACAGGTTGGAGAACAGATGGAAAATGTGTCAGCCACCGTCGAAGCAATGGCCTCGGGCAGTGATGAAATTGTAAAAGCTGCAGATCAAATTTCCCAGCTCGCCCAAAATTCATCTGCTGATACACAGGAGGTAGCCGCTGCCTCCCAACAACAAATGGCGACGATGGAAGAAATCAATGGAGCCGCTGAGATGTTAGCAAAGATGTCGATCTCCTTAAAAGAACAGGTGGCCAAATTTAAAATTTAGTCTTTATTCCATACATATGGTAAAAAGAGTTCCCCCGTGTGGTATGGATGGAACTAAACTTACATGACCCGCAGGGTCACAAATTCTCATGAAAATAATTCCATCCAGTAGTTACCTAGTTACTGTATCATCGTCATCTTCTCATAATGGAAATTGAACAGGGGAATGGTAAGTCGTAAATCTTTATGGTGGTAGCAATATCAGACCCCGCGAACTAAACGGACAGCATCGATCATTGAGCACAAATTCCTGTTGCTGCGAGCACGAATATCAAATTACTGTTTGTCTCTGATC
>NZ_JAKIHL010000060.1 GCF_021608135.1 Microaerobacter geothermalis | reverse complement strand
ATACGAAGTTCAGAAGAATACTGCATCATAACTACTGGAAACATTTACAACGATTATCCCGGGCATCCCTATACCCATTTTTATCTGGAAATTGATACCAAGCACTTGACATTTTTAGATCAGTATGACCCGGGAGGGAATTATTTTCATATCAAAGAATTTTCACGTCTGCGAGTCGAGTTCATTAAATTGAATGAAGCCCGGGGTTGTTGCAGTTGACAATTCCAGGGCTTCTATCCTCTCATATCCTTGTTTATCTTATCCACCTTTTTCTTCACTTGATTCGGATCGTTTATATTTTTTTTTGAAATATTTATTTCCAATTTTTTTAGTTCATCAAAAAGTTTTCCGTCTGAAGTGACATGAATTTCGTATGGTTTGAACTCCTTCTTCAGTTTATGGTGTACTTCTCTTCGTATATTTTTTAATCGAAACCTCTGGAAGTTCGTTACTTTCACAGCCAATGAAAGATCCTTGTCAATGACTACTGCTGATGCATCATCCACCCCCTTGACCGTTTTCGCTATATCCACTGCTAGTTTCGCTTTATCAGGCTGAATATTGGGGATTTTTTTTTGTTCTTGGTTAATCTGCTGTACTTTGGTAGTTCCTGGGGATTTTTCTCCTGGATTTCCGCTACATCCTGAGGCAAAAAGCATCAAAGTGATCATGATCAATAAAAACCTTTTCAATATGACTCACCCCTTGATTTATTTTTACAAGAATTCCAATTATTATACGTCAAGGGTTACTCTTATTCAGGTATGAAAATTGTACTTTTATAAAATGTTAATAGAGAGGAGGTAGGGTGATGACAGTTAGTTCAAAGGTAAAGCAAACCATGGCCAGCTTAAAAGGAGCAGAAGCTACATTAAAAATATATGCGGAGCAAGCCCAGAAGGAAGAATTGAGAGAGATTTACGAGAAGAATGCGATGAGATTAAAGGGGATTGTAGCAAAGTTGGAACATCGGGTAAAAACATTGGAATTTGAGGAACCCCAATATAAAGGTTACTAAAAATACAGGTTATTAAAAAAGGGGGCAGAGAAAATTGCCTGAATGGCTGAATATACCCATTCGATCCATTGGAATGTTTGTCTTGCTAATTGCTGTTACCCGGATCATCGGCAGAAAGGTGGCATCTCAACTCACTTTTTTTGATTTTGTATTGGGAATCACCATAGGCGGAATTGCCGCATTGATTTCCATGAATATGGTGGAAAATCTGGCAAATGCCATCATTGGGCTGTCTGTATGGGTCCTTTTGGCAATCGGACTAACCTATCTTACCTTAAAAAGCAAATGGATAAGGGACTTAATTTACGGGAGGGAAACGGTGTTAATCAAACGGGGAATGGTAATGGAGGACAATTTAAAGGAGGTTCGTTACACGCCGGAAGATTTACTAAGACAGCTTCGTAAGAAAAATGTATTTGAGCTGGCAGATGTAGAATTTGCGGTGATGGAATCAGACGGGGAGATAAATGTTTTGCTAAAACCAGAACATAAACCCCTTTCTTCCAAGGACTTGAATATTGAAGTAGCTTCCGAAAGTGAACCTCAAACCGTCATCCTTGACGGAAATATCATGGATGAACCGTTATCCAATTTGGGATTAAACCGGCAATGGCTGCAAACGGAGTTAGATAAGATCGGTATTTCGCCTGAAAATGTGTTTATCGGGCAAGTTAATTCCATGGGAGAATTATATGTAGACCTGTTTGATGATGCCTGGCAAATTCCCAAGCCATCGACAAGGGATTTGCTGATGCATACCCTAAAAAAATCACAAGCAGACCTTGAAACCTTTGCATTGGATACCAATGATCCAATGACAAAAAGCATGTATTCCGATACGGTAAAGGAATTAAAAGGGATCATTACAGAACTTGAACCCCTTCTTATAAATAAATAAAGGCTGGTGAATCACATTGTCGGATAAAAAGAAGAAAAAATTAACTCCTGTTCAACAGGAATACCATGTCTTTGCCAAGGGAAGGGAACCGCATCGTCCGGTGGTTTTAAATTGTTTCAAGGCATTTCTGGTTGGTGGTTCCATCGCTTTGTTTGGCCAACTGCTGCAAACCTTCTTCACCCGATATTTCGATTTTACAGAGAAAACGGCTGGAGATCCAACGGTTGCCGTTTTAATTTTTCTTTCTGCTTTTCTTACTGGTTTGGGAGTGTACGATCAGATTGCCCAGTGGGCAGGAGCGGGAACCCTTATTCCGGTTACCGGTTTCGCCAATGCGGTGGCATCGGCGGCTATTGAGCACCGGAGTGAAGGATTTGTGTTGGGCGTAGGCGGAAATATGTTTAAACTGGCGGGATCTGTCATTGTATTTGGTGTTTTTTCTGCATTTGTCGTTGCAATTATAAAGACTTTAATTTTAAAGCTGGGCGGTGTTTAAGATGAAAAAGGGACGAACCTGGGTATTTCCGAATAAACCGATTATTCTTTCTTCGGCTGCTGTTGGGGGTCCCTTTGAAGCCCAGGGACCGTTAGCCAAAGATTTTGACATTCTTCACGAAGATTTATGGCTGGGTCAAGATAGTTACGAAAAAGCGGAAAAAAAACTGCTGGAACAGGCCGTAGAAAAAGCAATCGATAAAGCGGAAAAAAAGAAGGAAGATATTCAATTCTTCCTTGCTGGAGATTTAATGAACCAACTTATTACCAGCAGCTTTTCAGCCAGAACATTAGGAGCACCGTATATTGGCCTTTTTGGGGCCTGTTCGACATCGATGGAAGGGATGGCATTGGCTTCTTTAATGGTGGATACCGGATACGCCGAATTGGTTGTGGCGGCAACGGCCAGCCATAATGGGGCTGCTGAGAAACAATTTCGTTATCCTACGGAATACGGTTCACAAAAACCACCGACGGCACAATGGACTGTGACAGGGGCCGGTGCTGCTGTGATAGCCTCTCAAGGAAAAGGGCCTAAAGTTACGTCTGCCACCATTGGCAGAATTGTCGATATGGGGATTTCTGATCCTTTTAATATGGGAGGGGCTATGGCACCTGCCGCCGTCGATACCCTTGAAACACATTTCAGGGATCTGAGGATCGATGCTTTCCATTATGATTTGATTTTAACAGGGGACCTTGGAAGGGTAGGACATCGGATTGCCGTTGACTTGCTGAAGAAGCATGGGCTTCCTATTCCGCAGGATCGGTTTGGAGACTGCGGATTGATGATTTATCGGGAGGATCAGCCGGTCCTTGCCGGAGGAAGTGGGGCAGCTTGTTCAGCTGTGGTTACATATGGACATGTTCTGAATCAGATGAGAAAAGGGGAATTAAAAAAAGTATTAATAGTCGCCACAGGAGCACTTCTCTCCCCATTATCATTTCAGCAGAATGAGAGTATTCCCTGTATCGCCCATGCGGTTTCGATTGAGATGGAAATGGAGGAGTTCCTATGATTTTCTTCTGGGCTTTTGTTGTCGGGGGGCTCATATGCGTCATTGGTCAACTGATGCTGGATTTGTTGAAGCTGACTCCTGCCCATGTAACCAGTATCCTGGTGGTAGTTGGCGCCGTCTTAGATGGATTAGGGCTGTATGAACCCCTGATCGATTTTGCCGGAGCCGGAGCTACTGTGCCGATTACCAGTTTTGGAAATGCCCTTGTCCATGGGGCGATGGCAGAAGCAGAAAAGCACGGCTTAATTGGAGTTGTCACCGGAATCTTTGAGGTAACAAGTGCCGGAATTTCCTCTGCTATCATTTTTGGCTTTATTGTTGCCCTTTTATTTCGGCCAAAAGGTTAACCTGTTATTGTCGCGAGAGCGACTTTTTTTATTTATGCGAGGAAGTAAAGATTCATGCGTCCTTCTATCAACTTTTACTTTCTATATTTTCTAAGTGAATCAACCGATTCCTTCAGATATCTTGTTCATTCTTTGATTTTCTTTTAATTAATACTTGTTTTCTTAAGTTGATTTTAATCTTTCTTGTCCCTATTTGGGTCTTAAAGGATTTGTAGTTGGCAGGTGAAGGAAATCGTTGCCCATGGTATTTTTCTTTTGCGGCGCAATTTATGGATGACCGGTCTCCACTGAGGAGAAAAGAATGGATAATCCAAGGGAACTATGGGAAAAATATCAGCCTTTGTTAGGGAATTGTCTTAAGCGATTCCATCTTTACGGTTACTGGGATGATGCAGTCCAGGTTGCTCAAATGGCATTATGGGAAGCGTGTTTACGATTTGATTCTTCAAAGGGGTATTTTCCTGCCTATGCAAGAAAGTGGATCAATGGTCGTATGTTGAACTGGTTAAGCAGGGAGAGAAACTGGAAGAAGATGCACATTTTTCCCCGGGAAGAAGAGCATGAGGATTGGGTGGATATTATTCCCGATCCAATGGTTCAAATTGAAGATCATGTTGAAATGGGAAATCAGTTAAATGAATGGTTGGAAGGCTTGACTCAACGGGAAAAAGGGTGTTTGATTCTGAATGTCTTACAGGGATATACGTTAAAGGAGATTTCCAGTTATTATGGAGTGTCCATATGGACTGTTGCAGAGTGGAAGAAAAGGGGCTTATACAAGCTGAGAAAAAAAATGAACAATAAGTCCCAAAAAACATCTTCAAAAGGTATTTAATTAGTGCAGCGGTAAGCCGACAGATTTTCATCATGGGCTGACAATATTAAAGAGGAGGTGAATGAGATGCCAGTAATCAGCACTCCTAATTTTTCCAGAATCGTCATTGCGTTTCAGACGGGAGTTGATGCAAATGGCAATCCGGTTAAGCAATCTAAGAGTTACAACCGTGTCAAACCATCATCAACAGATCAGGATGTATATGATGTAGCCAATGCCCTTGCTGGATTGCAGAGCAACCCCGTTTTGTCCATCCAACGCTTTGACCAGGAAGAATTAAGCCAGTAACATTTGAATCGATTTCAAGTAAGGAGGTGAACCAAAATGGCGAAAACTTTGGATCTTTTGTTCTTAAACCAAGAAGGAAAGCGGGTTCGTCTCAGCATAAATAACCCCACTGAACCCGTTGATCCGCTGGCTGTTTCCACCGTGATGGATCTGGTCATAGCAAAAAATATTTTTTCAAGTACTGGTGGGGATTTGATCAGCAAAGAAGGGGCTGAACTGACGGAAAGAACGGTGACAGAAATTGTTCTCGGCTAATCACATCATGACTGCAATTGGTCACAGTTGAAGTCTTTAGGGGTGAAGGAAAATTTTCTTCACCCCATCAATTATTGACAGCGACCTCTTTAGTTCCGTAACGACAATTTATTTCCGAAATGCAAAGAAATTATAAAGGGGGGATTATCTGGTGGATGGTGAGCTTATGAAATATTTTGTCACACAAGGTCCCTTTGCCACCCTTTTTGTTTGGCTATTATTTTACGTGATGAAAAATAATAAAGAAAGAGAAAACCGTCTTCATCAGCTCCTTGATAAATTTAGCGACAAATATGATGTCATTATCGGGGAGCTTCGTGAGATGAAAGAGAAAATATAATTGTATAGATCCCCTTTTTTATCCAAATAACTATTGAGGTGGAACCCTAATAGGGGATGTCAAAAATTCACCCGACGATGATTCTCTCCTTCGGATAATGGAAATGGGGATCCCGATCTTCTCTCCGTAATAGAAAGAGTAAAGATAAAATCCCAATTCTTCCAATAAACATAAGAAAGATGATCACGACTTTTCCAACGGTGCTTAATTCTGGGGTGATTCCCATGGATAATCCTGTAGTACCGAAGGCGGAAGCCACTTCAAAGATAATTTCAATGGGAGAAAAATCTTCCACAGCCATTAATATCATGGAGCTTACGAAGAGAAGAAGCAAAGCCATGATAATCACGGCAAAGGTTTTTTCCACATCATCCTCATATAATTCTCTGTTAAATACCCTGATTTGCTTGTATCCCAGACTAAAGGCTCGAATTTTCAAAAAAATAATCGCTAAAGTTGTGGTCCTTATTCCACCACCGACACTGGATGGGCTTGCGCCTACAAACATCAGAAAAGACATAAACAACAGGGTTGCATTATTGAACAAGCTGACATCCATCGTTGCCAGTCCCCCATTTCTGGTGGTAACGGAATTAAAAAGGGCATAATAAATCGATTCTACTATTCCTTTGTCGGCAAAAAAATGTTTGTAGTCCAACAGCCAAATGCCAACTGCTCCAAGCAGCATTAGGGTAAAAAAGGTGGTGGTCGTAATTTTTGTGTAAAGGGAAAAACGGAAATTGGGATATTTCCCTGACAAGAAGTCCATCAATTCAATCAAAACCGGAAATCCGATGGCTCCGGCAATAAGCAGCAAAATATTTATCGTTTGTACGTAATAATCGTGACTGAAATCAAACAAAGAATTTCCAAAAATATCGAATCCGGCATTGGTAAAAGCGGATAAGGCTGAAAAGAAACCATAATAGTAGGCTTCATACCAATGGTTGTAGCGATCCAAAAAATAGGTGCCTAGAAGTATGGTTCCTATAGCTTCTATGCCAATGGCTAATCCCAATATTCGTTTCATTAAGGCAACTAGCCCGGAAAGGGTGGATTGGTTTTGGTCAACCATAATGAGTCTGCGCTGGCTAAGCCCAATTTGCCTTCCCAATACGATCCAAAGGAAAGTTCCAAGGGTCATGATACCGATACCTCCAAATTGTAAAATAAAGGAGAGCATAATGATCCCCGGAACATTAAAGGTGTCTGCAGTGTTGACTACAGTTAATCCGGTCACACTAATGGCACTAACTGCAGTAAAGAGAGCATCAATAAACGAAAGCTCTACACCCGGTTTGTGAAAAATGGGCAAACTGATTAAGATTGTGGCCAAAATCGTGGCAATTAAATAAAAAGATACGATGATTTGTACCGTTGATAATTTCCTTTTAGGTTTCATAAACATTAACCCCATACACTTTTTGTAGATACTCAAAAAATATCTTACTTTATTTTTGGGCCACAATCAAATAATATGAATATACGTTGCATTAAATCCAAGGACATCATAGAATGAAAGAAAAAGGCGAAGGAGGAAAGAGATATGACGGAAGGTACTGTGCGAATTGCCGATGATGTGGTGGCACTCATTGCTAGCATTGCAGCCTCAGATACCCATGGAGTTGCTGGGATGTCCGGAGGGATAACCGAAGGCTTAGCCAAAAGAGTAAGCGGCAAAAATGTACACAAGGGTGTATCAGTGGAGGTTGGAAATGTCGAAACAGCCATTGACCTGCGCATCATTGTAAAATATGGCGAAAAAATTGATGAAGTCTGCAGAAGATTACAAGAGAATGTAAAGGATGCGGTTGAATCCATGACCGGTTTAAAAGTGGTCGAGGTAAATGTAAAAGTGGAAGGAGTGGAATTTGAAAAAGTTGTTCCTGTTGTGGAAGAGCCTCGCACAAAATAACAACGATAACACAAGAATACGCAGATTTAAAGCACTCAAATAAGATTTTCTTATATGAGTGCTTTTTCTTTTTTCATGCGATTCACTTCCCTGGAAATACTTAGAATAATTCCCATACTGGTCATCATCACGATAAGAGATGAACCTCCATAGCTAATAAAGGGAAGTGGAACCCCAGTATTAGGAAGAAGTCCAGTTACCACACCGATATTTAATATGGTTTGAATGGCAATCATGGAAACAATGCCGATCCCTAATAGGTTGGCAAATGGATCATCAATTTTTTGGGTGACCAAAATAGAACGCCATATCAGCAGAATAAGGACAAAGATAAATAATGAAACTCCTACAAATCCCAATTCTTCCGCCATAATTGAAAAAATAAAGTCATTTTGAGGATAGGGAATATACATGAATTTTTGAATGCTTTTGCCAAATCCTGTACCTGTTATCCCGCCGTGACCTATGGCTAAGAGGGATTGAACCAATTGCCAGCCGGATTCATACCTATCCTCCCAAGGGTTTAAAAAGGATGCAAATCGTACCCTTCGGTATTCGGCAGAAAATACATAGTAAGTAATAATGGCCAATGCGGGAAGGCCGGTTAAAAAAAGATGTTTCAGCTTAGCCCCCCCAATAACCAGCATAACAATTCCAATGGAAAGAATTATCATAGCCGTGCCATAATCTGGTTGTTTTGCGATTAAGATAAAAATAATCCCGATGATTAGAACGGCGGGAACATATCCCTTGGTTAAGTCCTGAATTTTCCCCTCTTTTTTGCTAATCAATCCTGCCAAATAGATAATTAGACCCAGCTTTGCGAATTCTGCGGGCTGGAGAGTGAAAGCATCGGTACCAATCCAACTCCGGGCATTATTTGCCTCTATTCCAATCCCCTTTACAAATACCAGTGACAGCAATATTAGAATAACGAATAAAATAAGAACAAACCATCGTTTAAAAAAAGAATAGGGAATGTTCATCGTGATCAGCATACCAATCAGCCCCAGTATTGCCCAGATGATTTGCTTTCTGGTGAAGAACCATCGGTCATTCATTTCCCAATAAGAGACAATGGAACTGGCACTAAACAGCATGGTAATTCCAAATCCTACGATTAACAGGGTGGTAAAGAGTATAAAAAAGTCCGGCGTTCCTCTAATTGGTTTCATCGTTTCTCCATGGGAACAATTATGATAATTTTTGCTCCGCTTCCTTCAACTTATTTTTTGCCAGATTTAAAATCTCAGAGGGAATTTCCGCTTCATAATCCATTCCATGGGGAAACAGATGTTTTCCTATGTACGGTTGCTCCAGTTTAAGCATGGCATGGGGGTTTTCCAATTCACCTTTAACGGCAACTCCTTTTATTCTAAGGAAATACACATTTCCAGAAGCGGGATGCTCATATTTGTAATCGTAATGGGCTTGATGATAGTCCCATGCCCAACGGAAAAATCCAATGCTTTCCAGCTTATGATCCAACTCACTAAGGGTCTTTTGGATCCCGGATATAGAAAATCCTTCAATAATCATGTTCATACCTCCCGAATTAAATGTCTTATTATATATGATAGTATGATTCCCCAGTTCATGCAAACAAATTTGGACAAAACTGTTGAACGTCTGTGATATTGTCATATTGTAACGCATCAGTGAAAATGTCACTATGGGACAGGAGAGAATA
Organism: Microaerobacter geothermalis; assembly: GCF_021608135.1. Taxonomy (NCBI): domain Bacteria; kingdom Bacillati; phylum Bacillota; class Bacilli; order Caryophanales; family Bacillaceae; genus Microaerobacter; species Microaerobacter geothermalis. Next base: position 56 of record NZ_JAKIHL010000060.1, on the reverse strand, counting down.
ACTTTGAGCAAAAAAGAGTTGAAGCGTTACAAAGTCATTGAACAACTGATTCAAGG
>NZ_JAKIHL010000059.1 GCF_021608135.1 Microaerobacter geothermalis | reverse complement strand
CAGGAATTTGTGCTCAATGATCGATGCTGTCCGTTTAGTTCGCGGGGTCTGATATTGCTACCACCATAAAGATTTACGACTTACCATTCCCCTGTTCAATTTCCATTATGAGAAGATGACGATGATACAGTAACTAGGTAACTACTGGATGGAATTATTTTCATGAGAATTTGTGACCCTTCGGGTCATGTAAGTTTAGTTCTGTTCATCTAAGCATGGACGGAACTAAAGATTTGCACGTCCGCAAACTTATAGTCCCATGTTCTTGGCGATAATTGTTTTCATGATTTCGTTCGTCCCTGCATATATGGCGGAAACAGGAATGTCCCGGTATCTTCTAGCAATGGCATACTCCTCCATGTATCCATAACCGCCGTGAAGCTGCAGGCATTGGGCTGCCACCCGTTTTGCCATTTCCGTATGCCACCATTTCGCCATGGATACTTTGTTGACGATCTCTTTTCCTGACATGTGGTCTGAAATCAGTTGGTCTAGGAAGGCACGGCTCACCTCAATTTCCGTGGCCATCTCTACGATTTTAAATTGGGTGTTTTGAAACTTACTGATGGGCTGACCAAATGCTTCCCTGCTTTTTACATAATCAATCGTCATCTTCAGCATCTCCTCCGCTGCCACCTGAGCGGAAATGGCCACCACCAGACGCTCCTGCTGAAGTTTCTCCATCAAATAGAAAAAACCTTCCCCTTCCTCTCCAAGAAGATTTTTGACAGGAACCCTGCAATCCTCAAAGATCAATTCTGCGGTATCTTGACTGTGGAGTCCGATCTTGTTCAGCTTTCTTCCCCTTGAAAAGCCTGGTGCTCCCCTTTCAACCATGATTAAACTGATCCCCTTGTATTTGGGGACTGCTTTTGGATCAGTCTTACAGGCAACCAGAACAAGATCAGCGTGGATCCCATTGGTAATAAAGGTTTTCTGTCCATTTATAACAAAATCATCCCCATCTCGTACCGCAGAGGTTTGAATATTGGCCAAATCAGACCCCGCCCCAGGTTCTGTCATGGCGATCGCACTGATGATATCTCCGCTGACACAGCCAGGTAGCCAGCGGCTCTTCTGTTCTTCTGTTCCGTATGATTCAATGTATGGAACAACGATGTCGTTATGAAGGCCGATTCCAACCAGACTGGACCCTACCCGTTCCAGTTCCTCATTGATCACCACTGAAAATCCCCAATCCACATTGGCCCCCCCATATTTTTCGTCAACCTGTGGGCATAAATAACCTTGCTCGCCCATCTTTTTCCAAAATGAACGGGGAATCAACCGATCTTCCTCCCATTGATCGTAATAAGGAATCGCCTCTTTTTCCAAAAACTTGCGCAGAGCCTTACGAAATATCATATGGTCTTCGTTCAAGTATAAGTGACTCATTGGATTCTCCTCCCATCGTGCTCTCCTTAATTGATGAAAAGTCCAATATCTAATGTACATAAACGAAACTGAAGAATTCACTAAGTACAGCCTTTGAGTTCGATACACAGCGAAAGGATAAAGAACGGGAATTAGTTAAATTTATGAAAGTTCCTTGCCAACGATGGAAACAAAGGATACACACTGCCAGGGAAATCCACCCAAATTGTGGGTAAGTCCGATCTTTGGATCACTCAGTTGACGCTTTCCTGCTCTCCCCTGAAATTGCAGATACATTTCGTAAAGCATGCGAAGACCGCTGGCCCCGATGGGATGTCCAAAAGATTTTAATCCCCCGTCGGGATTGACGGGAAGCTCTCCATCCAGATCAAATACCCCGTTTAATACATCTTTCCATCCGTGTCCCCGTTGGCTAAATCCCAAATCCTCATAGATAACCAATTCTGTTGGCGTGAAACAATCGTGAACTTCGGCCATGTCAATCTGTTTGCGGGGATTGGTAATTCCAGCCTGTCGATAGGCATCTGTGGCAGCCGCGATATTTTCACGAATGGAGGTAAAGTCAAAATCCTGACGAAGGCGGCCGTCTCCCGGTCCTGCGGCAATGGATAATGCTTTCACATACATCGGGTCCTTCCGATATTTACGGGCATCCTCTGTTCGAACAATGATGGCTGCAGCTGCACCATCTGCCACACCTGAACAATCCATTACACCAAGGGGAGCAGCAACCATCGGGGACTTGGCGATTTTCTCCATGGGCACCTCACTTCGATACTGGGCCTTCGGATTCAGGGAACCGTTCTTGTGATTTTTCCATGCAATCCGTGTTAATACCTCTTTTCCCTGTTTGGGGTCAATGTCATATTTGTTAAAATACGCCGGTGCAATAAAAGAGAAAGCAGCAGGGGCGGTGATGTTAAGGGCTGTTCCATCTCCCGGCTTTTCATTTAATACCAATCCGCTGTATCCAGAATCTTTCAGTTTTTCCACCCCAATAGCCAACACCAGATCATAGGCCCCGGAGGCCACGGCATAACAGGCATTGCGAAAAGCTTCCGAACCGGTTGCGCACATGTTTTCAACCCGGGTAACCGGGATATACTGAGTTTTTAATGCTCCAGACAAGGTCATTCCGGCATATCCGGAATCCATTGTCCCCAGCCAGGCCGCGTCAATATCGGTCGGAGCGATTCCGGCATCGTCAAATGCTTCATAGGCCGCTTCAACAAGAAGGTCATCCACACTTTTGTCCCAATGCTCTGCAAATCTGGTGCAACCCATTCCAATCACGGCAACTTGATCGCAGATTCCTTTTTTGCTCATCTTCACTCCTCCTCACCGTTTTGGCTTTGCTTTCCAAAAATAGTTATGAATTCCCCCGGAATGATACAATCGGCGAAAAGTCATGTCCACTTCCAACCCAATGTCTATTTCCCCTGGCGTACAATCCGTGACTTCTGTCAACATTCGTCCTCCCCCTTCGAAATCAATCACGGCGAAAATGGTTGGAGGGGCTAATGAAAGGGCCAGGTAATCGATGGTATAGGTCGTTACCCTTGCCTTTTTTCCGTAAAATCGGTAGTCCTCCATCTGGTCTTTGGCCTGACAGACTGTACATACCCGCTGTTTAGGGAATTGCGGGGTTCCGCACATCGTACACTTGGAACCGTATAACACCAAATTCTGATGGTAGTTTCTTTGCATTGCCGGCGCAGAAGGACGGGAGGGTTCAGGCCGTCTGCCTGGCTCAAGGGGAAGCATGCCCTTCCACTTCAGGTAATGCGTGTATAATAAAGAGTCGTCTTTATGTTCCAGATGACCCTTTATTCCCAAAGGCTTTACAAACTGCAGAATCCGTTCAGTCACTTCAAACAGAACCGCATCACAACCTTCTCCATATCCTAAATACAGAATTTTATCCCTTGGATTTGCCTGTTCAAGAACGGAAATGAGCATCATAGGCCCCTGGGCAGTTCCGGTGTGACCCACTTCCAATTCGAGTCCCTGGACGAATTGATCCTGGTTTAAACCGAGAACCCTAGCCGCTGAAAGTTGGGCTCTGGCATGAGGCCCCGTGATAATCACTTTGTTTATTTCCTCCGGTCGAATCCCGCTTTTTTCTGTCAACCCTAGGATCGTCTTACGGATGGTTTCCATATATATGGTTTGAATAAAGCGGTCTTCCCAATTACGCACAAAGGATTCGCCATGGCTGCGCCATTGTCCCACATGCTCCAAGGAATTACTATAAGTGGCTAGAACGTTTGCGATGACTTCATCCCCAGTTCCAACCAAAAGAGCTCCCGCACCATCCCCGACCATCTGTTCCACCATCCCCTGGGCTCCTCCCAAACGACAGTCTGAAGAAATAACCAAGGCAGATTTTCCATGAACAGATACATAATCCAAGGCTTCCAGGAGTGCCGTAGAAGAAGCCCGAAGACTATGTCCTATATCGGCTGTGCGAATCTCTCTCGGCAAATCCAAGGCAGCTGCAATGGTAACAGCGCCTTGTTTTTCATCATAGGAAGGGGTGGTGGTGGCGAAGTAAACGGCCTCGATCTGTGAGGCAAGATCATCCCTGTTTTTTAAACAATCCAAAGATGCCTCAACCCCCATAGAAAGACTGTCCTCGTCAAAATTGGCTACCGCTTTTTCTCCTGGAACTGCTTTTTCTCCATAGGCTTCGGCGATCGTTTTCTTCTTTAAACGATGAAATGGAATATATGCTCCATAAGCAAGGATTCCTTTCATTTTCTCCCTTCTCTCCAATCTATTATTTTTTAATTCACTTTACGTTTTTGACCTTTCCAATACTGATCCCTGATATGTCTTTTCAAAATCTTTCCAGCTCCGCTCTTTGGCAGTTCATCAACAAATTGAATGCTTTTGGGAACCTTGTAATTGGCCAGGTACTGCTTGCAAAGATTGAGGATATCTTCTTCCGACACGTCTTTTCCAGGCTTTTTTACCACAACCGCTTTTACCACTTCACCCCATTTTTCGTCAGGGACACCGATAACCGCAGCTTCCAGGATGCCGGGATGGGTGTATAACACGTTTTCCACTTCAACTGAATATACATTTTCTCCGCCGGTGATGATCATATCTTTTTTGCGATCGACGATGTAGTAGAAATTATCCTCATCTACCGTTGCCAGATCTCCGGAGTAATACCAGCCGTCCCTTAGGGCAGCCGCTGTTTCTTCCGGAAGGTTCCAGTATCCTTTCATGATGTTAGGCCCTCTGGCAATAATTTCTCCCACTTCACCCGGTGGAACATCCCTGCCTTCCGGATCTACGCAGCGGACTTCAACACCAATGACACTTTGCCCGCAGGAGGTCAAACGGCGTTCATCCTTTTCCGATCCTCCGATCACGTGATATTTGGCTGGAAGGATTGTCAAGATTGGTGAGGCTTCCGTCATCCCATAGGCCTGAAAAAATTGGAGCTGGGGCATTTTCTTTGCCGCCGTCTTCAAGACTTCCACCGGCATGGGGGATGCACCATATAAAATCTTGGTTAAGGATGAGGTATCGAATTGATCAAATTCAGGATAGTTTACCAGCATGTTTAACATGGTTGGAACAAGCAGGCATGAATTGGGACGGTCCCTCTCCAGAACTTCCAAAACCCCTTTGGGATGAAACATTCGAATATGAACATGGGTCCCTCCGACTAAGGTTACAGCAAAAGTGGATGCTCCATCTGCCAAATGAAACATGGGCCCCGCATGAAGATAACTGGTTTCTTCCGAATACTGCAGGAGAATGGAGGCATGATAAGCATTGCTCACCAGATTTTTATGGGATAACATGACCCCTTTGGAGCGTCCTGTTGTGCCGCCTGTGTAAAACAAGCCGGCGATATCCTCTTCGGTAATATTATCTGGCCTGAGAGGTTCAGGAGTCTGATCATGAAGTAACTCTTCATAAGCCAATGTTCCTCCTTCCCCTTCACCCTCGATTCCCTTATCTTCCGCCAAAATATAATGCTGCAAAGATTCAACCTGTTCCTTCAGCTGTGTCAGAATGGGCAAAAACTCCCGATGGAGGAATAGAACTTTGGCACCAGCATCATTTAATACAAATGTCAGTTCCGGTACCGACAAACGCACATTTAAAGGGACAACGACGGCTCCGATGGCCGTGACGGCATAGAAAAGCTCCAAGTAACGAAAACTGTTAAGCATCAAAATTCCCACTCTGTCCCCTTTTTCCACACCCAACTCTTTGATCCCCTTTTTAAGCTGTGATACCCTATCGGCAAATTCCCCGTAAGTATAGCGATGATTTCCGTCTACGATGGCCAATTTATTTGCCTTGTTCTTTGCGGATCCCATTAAACCTTTGGTCAAAATCATTCCGATCACCCCATCAACTTATATATTCACTTTTCAGGTGGAGTGTCTTTTTCCACCTGAAGTTTAGTTGAACTTGTGCAGGGGCTTACCGCCACTGATTTCCCACATAATCATCGGGGAATATTAGTGGCGGTTAGCCACAGTGCGAAGAAGTATTATAGCTCGCTTCGAGACTAAAGAACGGAGCCCTCAAAAACATCTGGGTATTTCGATGATGGAGTCAGTTTGAGGGCTAATTCCCGCTCTTTAGTCACTTCGCTAAGAACGAACTCGAAGGCTGTCCTTAGTAAATTTCTTTAGTTCCGTCCATATAGAACATAAATATGAACGATCAGGTTTTAGATTCTATAGTCTTCTCTTAGCTTGTATTTCAGAATCTTTCCAGAGGCGTTCCGTGGCAGTTTTTCTTCAAAAATCACCTTTCGCGGGATTTTATAGCCAGCCAGGCGTTTGCGGCAGAACTCCTGAAATTCTTTTACATCAATGGTTTCACCCGGTTTGGGTACCACAATGGCGGTTACCATTTCCCCCCATACTTCATGGGGAAGACCCACCGCAGCCGCTTCCAGAACCTGTGGATGCTCGTACATCACCTGCTCCACTTCAATGGAATAGACATTTTCCCCGCCTGAAATAATCATATCCTTCTTTCGATCCACCAACGTGATGTAACCGTCCTCATCAATGACTGCCAAATCCCCCGTATATAACCAGCCATTCTTTATGGCTTTTGCCGTTTCTTCCGGTTTTTTGTAGTATTCTTTCATGATGGTTTCCCCGCGAAGGATCAATTCCCCTACTGCTCCGGGAACCACATCCTCCCCAACATCATCTACCACCCTAGCTTCTGTAAGGAACATGGAAGACCCACTGGCACCCAGCTTCGTTTTATGATCTTCCGGTGTCAAACAAATCCCGCCCGGTCCAGCTTCTGTTAATCCGCACAGATTAAAAAATTGTTCCGTTCGAAATAATTTCATGCTTTGCTTCACCAATTCGGCAGCCATAGGTGCTGCCCCATATCCGCAGCGGAGCACCGAGGACAAATCATAATCGGTTCCATTGGGAACCTGCAATAAATAGGTATACATGGCAGGAACCCCAAAGAAAAAGGTAATCTTATGTTTTTCTATGGCCTTCAAAGTTTCTATAGGATGAAAATCACGGTGAATCACATGGCCGGCTCCAAGAAAAAAACCGGGCAGCAAAAACAAGTTAAGTTGGGCAGAGTGAAATAGAGGTGCCAAATGCAAAAACCGATCTTTGGGATTACTCCCCATTACGGCCATCATTTTAATTCCAACGTTTAAAATACGGTGATGATCAAACAATGCCCCCTTGGGACGTCCGGTGGTTCCTGATGTGTATAAAATTTCCAAATCATCTCTTTCACTAATCAGTACGTCCGGTTCACTCTCTTCAGATGTAAGAACTTCATCATAGGCTAAATGGGATGGGATTTTGGGATTGTGAACGGCTACGATATGACGGATATGGTCAATCCCTTGCCTTGCCTCTTCAACCAATTCATCAAATTCTTCATCACAGATCACTGCCACGCAGTCGGATTGCTCAAGAATATAGCGAACTTCCCCTGAAACCAAACGAAAATTGACAGGAACCAAAACAGCTCCAATTTTTGCAGCGGCATAAAATGATATGGCAAAAAAATCCGAGTTTTTCATCATTAACGCCACTTTTTCACCTTTGTTGATTCCTAACCTCATGAATCCATGGGATAATCGGTTCACGACTCTGTTAAAATGATCATAGGTATACTCTCTGTCCTCACAAGTAAGAGCCCATCGATTGGGATGACGGCGGGCATTTCGCGCCAGACAGCTTCCAATATCCATGAAACCCCCCCTAAATATTTGCTTCCTTTCATCGTTCTACAGTTCATCTGTAGCAGGAATCATGCCAATGATAAATTGCTGAAAAAACTGAAAATTATTGGGTTATTTTTCTTTAATTGTCCGGAACATGGACAACAAAAGAAAAAAAGTGTCCGACATACCGGACACTTCTATAACATCAAGCAACTTTGCGGTAATCATATGTACATTCTGATTATCGATACTTCTTTAATTTTTCATACAACATGGATCGACTAATTCCCAGTAGTTTCGCAGCCTTGGTTTTATTTCCTCCAACTTGCTGAAGAGCTTGGTGAATGGCACTTTCTTCTGCTTTTTCCAACATGCTTCTGTTCGAATCTTCATGATAAGATACCTGATCTGTTACTTTTTTTAATAGATAATCGGGCAAATCTTCCATTTGTATTTTCCCATGTTCGGCAAAGGTCATTCCCCTCTCCAGTACATTTTTTAACTCACGAACATTTCCAGGCCAATGATAACCCATCAACACTTCCAAGGCCCGGGACTCGATACCAGTAATACTTGTTCCAATGATACGGTTTAACTCCTCGATAAATATTTCTGTAAGAAGAAGAATATCCTCTTTTCGTTTTCTTAAAGGGGGGATTTCAAATGAAATAACATTTAACCGGTAAAACAAATCCTCGCGAAAATCTCCTTTTTCTACCATTTCCTCTAAGGAACGATTGGTAGCTGCAATAATTCGGACATCTACATGGATTTTCTCCGTTCCTCCTACCCGATAAAATTCTTTCTCCTGCAGGACTCGCAGCAATTTCGCCTGAAGCTGCGAGGACATATCCCCGATTTCATCTAAAAAGAGGGTTCCGCCGTTTGCCAGATCAAATTTGCCGATTTTTCCCTTTTGCTTGGCGCCGGTAAAGGCTCCTTCCTCATATCCGAAAAATTCTGATTCCAGCAAATGCTCAGGAATGGCTGCGCAATTCACCGTGACGAACGGGCCATTCTTACGGGCGCTAACACTGTGAATGGCATGGGCAAAAAGTTCCTTTCCCGTTCCGCTTTCTCCGCGTATCAGAATAGTAGATCGACCCTTGGCTGCTTTGTACGCGCTCCGCTTTAGTTTCTCCATCTGCGGATTGGCAGAAGAAATTTGCTCCCAACTGTAGCGTGCTGATTCTGACTTTTTCAGTTCCTCTTGATAATAGGTCACTTTGTTTTCCATGGCTTCAAGTTTTTTAAAAAGTTCCTTAACTTGATGAAGCTGACGGAATGTCACTTTCCCGATGGCTCCAATCATCTGTCCATCCTGAATCACAGGAATGCGGGTAACGATATATTTAATTCCGTTGATTTCCATGAAATCACTGAGATTGGCCTCCCCTGTTTTTAGAACCTGTGTCAGTTCCAATTGGGGCAGCAGCTCATCAATGGATTTACCAAGCGACTCTTCTTTGTCAAGGGAGAACAACTCCATGATCGGTGGACTTAAAAAAACAACTTCACTTTTTTCATTTACCATCACGATTCCGTCATAAGCATTTTCTATTGCCGTATCAAGGAGGCTCTTCCACATTTTTACTGTTTTTAATTCTTCGGCCATTTTTTCTATTTCAGTTACATTTTGAAAAATAGCGATCCATCCGTCTTTGCCGTTGACCGTCTGATATTTGGAAAGCCGGCTAATCGTTTGATTGTTTCCTACTTTTACACGATGGAGAATGTTTAGTTTATATTCTTCATCCGGTTGAGCAACAGGAAAACCAGGAATCATTTCATACAGCTTTTTTCCGATCAGATCCTCCAATTTCTTGCCGATCCATTGACATAATTTTTGATTTGCGAAGGTGATTCGATCATGCTCATCCGTCATACAGGCTCCCAATTGGGAAGAGTGAAGGATCGTTTCCAACTGTTCTTTTAAGGAATGTGTGGACCTAAACAGTGTGAAGATCATATCGGTTTTGGTAAATAAACCGATGACCTTTCTTTCTTGATCTACGACAATACCTGTCCCTACTTTACTGGTTTTAACTACCCTTTCAATTTCCTCATAGGGAGTATCCAAAGGAAGGCAATAGGCTTCTTTCTTCATGTGTTCTCTAATCGGTGTATGTAATGGGGTTTGTTTCAATATCAATTGATATAAAATACTTCTGGTAAACACCCCCAACAGCTTCCCACTCTGGTCGGTAACCGGAATGGTATTCCATTTGGTTCTCATCATAAATTGTATGGCATGAGAAAGAGTATGATCCGGTTGGAGACATTCTTTTACGGGAGTCATGATATCTTTTAACTGTATCAATGACATTCACCCTTTCCTCTATTGCTACGGAACTAAACTTACATGACCCGAAGGGTCACAAATTGATATGAAAATGTTATTTTCATATCAAAGATTTACACGTCTGCTTGTCGAGTTCGGCCCAGATGTGATGAATGTCCGCTTCGAGGCTAAAGAACGGAGCCGTCCAAAACATCTGGGTATTTCTAAGATGGAGTCAGTTTGACGGCTAATTCCCGTTCTTTAGCCCCAACGCTAAAGCACGTACTCGAAGGCTGTCCTTAGTAAATTCTTTAGTTCCGTCCATATATTTTCGAAAATTCCTTTAAAATACTTCTACTCTTCCCACTTTTTTTCCTTTATTTAAAACAAGTAAAAGACACCCTAAATGATGATGGTAGGGTGCCTGATTTCAATTTGATTTATTCGATTCTATGACAGTTTATTGAGCTCACTGCTGATATGATGATGCCACTCTTTGTCCTGCGTCATGGAGGCCAACAAATACTGATTTTCTAATCTTGCTAGCTTCCAGGCTCGATTAGCGTTTGCATCCAAGCATTGGACAAATTCTGTTTGTTCGTCCTTGGTAAGAGAACGCTTTTTTTTGATGAGCCAAAGTTCAGCAAGTCTTTGATGAACCACCCACATTTGAATCATTTGATTAATGGATTCCACCTCTCAATTTCTGGTTTTATATTTAAATCGATCTTATGATGATCGCAACGATGACAACCCAAATCGGAATGGACAGGATTATTCCAAAGATAAGTCCTTTAAAAAAGCGGTTGCTCTCATCAAACAGCAGTATATCTTGCTCCTCGTTCATCATATCCCTCCCTTTTTTCTTAGTTTTGCCTAAAATATAAGATTAAAACCATTCCGTCATCCGACAATCCGATTTCCATTGAATGAAATAATATCGAGTAAGAGGGGGCGACTAACCCCCGTCTTCTCACACCACCTAGCATGCGGTTCCGCACTAGGCGGTTCGCCAACCTTGACGAAGTTCGTTATATCTTTGGGTTAAACTCTTGAGTCCTCGGGA
>NZ_JAKIHL010000058.1 GCF_021608135.1 Microaerobacter geothermalis | reverse complement strand
TGCGCCTCAAATCACGGAAGATATGGCGATACGATATCTGGAAACTTTAGGTTACCAGATTCCCGACAAACGTATAAACGCCTAATAATTTCTATTAAATACATATTTATCCATGTCCACTTTGTAGAGTAGGCTTATTTATTATGCACAATTTTACTTATGACGTGTCTCTACGTTCTTTCAAACTATACCCTCCATTGCTATATGGGGTAATCTGTGGTATTCTTTTTCAAGAGGGTTCACTCCTTTGAATCTGGTTTTGGACGATTATGATTCTACTAAGGAGTAACCCTCTTTGTATATACTTTCTTTAACCTACCTTCGCATTTTTGCTACAGCGCTAACGCTTGCTCCCTTCTAATTCGCATTCGCTTGTAAGCAAGCGAACGCCCATTACGAAGCTACGTCGCCATATCGTAGAAAATTACTTTATGTTTTAAAAATCATGTCTTGACGATGGGGTGCACCTCAATTTTTCTCCCACAAACATTTTACTCATACCAACAAAAATAAAAAACTCTGAGTCATCAACCGTTGCCCCGCTCCCCTTGGCTTTACGGAGGGCCATTCTAACGTAAGGGGCAGCCACGGTTGTTTTCGATATCACTCAAATAAGCATGAGACACGCCGATTCTCTCGGACATATCCCTGAGAGTGATTTCGTTTGCCAGCCGGCCGCTCTTATTTATGCAATTCGGTATAATCTGCGCGAAGATAAATTTTAAACTCAGTTATTTTTATTCCGTACTTTTGTAACATTTTTACAATTATATTTCGAATAGAATTGGCGCTGAGATTTGTTTCAATATATAATTCCTCGCCAGCTAGTTGTACCGGTTTGCGCATACCACTTTTATCATGCAACGAAAAATAACGCATTTTTCGTCCGTTCATATCTTCATCATTGGCAAAACTTTCAATTTTTGCTCGATCTTTTTTAAACAGTATTTCTGCAGTTTTAATTAGCATATCTATCCATGTATCTACCATTACTTTTCGTCCTTCAAACTCAAAAGCAAATGGACGTTTATGGCTGAAATTTTCATATAGTGTATGCTCAATGTTATTATCAACCCTATACTGTTCATAATCGGGCAAAGATTTTTCAGCATCAGGTACAGTTTTTTCTTGTATGAAGTCAACTTCAAATAAATTTCTAAAATCTTGTATTTTTGATTCATAGACTGCTAATTCTCGGCTCACTGTAGCAAGCTGTTCGAGGAGTGTAAAATTTTTACTATCATTTGCCTTCTGTAATTTTATGCCAATATCTATTCTTGTAATTATTAAGGAATCTAAAAGCAGTTCCAATACTTCTCCGATTTCTATAGCCTTCTCCGGCAATTCATTTCTTAAAACTTCTATTAAATCATTAATAACCACATAATCACCCCTATCTTCAAGCATTCTTTGTAATCCACGCTAAATGTTTTATTAACCCCTTTACCCAACCAGTCTATTGGATGGTATTCTAATCGAATTATCCCTTCCTCCTCCAATAGAAATCCTAAAAGCCTTTTCCCCTTTTGCTCTGCTTATAGTGAATGATGTCCTGCCATTCCCTATGCACTGCTTGATCTCTTCCGAATTTATAACCGCAAGTTCACTTTCCAGTCAATTGTGGCGTTCTTACGGATCTTATCGCAAGTTCTCTGGCAATATCCCGCAAGGTTTTGTTATCTAATTCTTTTTCCAGTCATCAATCGTTGCACCCTACTCCCATTTGCTTTACGGTGGACCCATTCTTACATAATGGGCAACCTCAGAGTATATGCTCCGTTAAGTCTGGGGATACTTCCCCCGTTTTCTGCCAGCTAAATCATACAACGATTCCTGTTCCTCAGGAGATAGTTTAAGTTTCTTAATAGTTTTTTATTATCCGATAATTAGACAAAACAGTATTACTCTTCTTCAAAAGCAAAATTTGTAAATTTAAGCGTCCGGCAATTTTCAGTTACTGTCCTGACAACATTATCTGGTACCCCGTCACCAATTTCAGCCTGTATTTCCATCGTAACTTCAACATTGGCACCTGAAAGAAGGTTTAGATGCTGCACAATCTCCTCCGCAATCCGTCCGGCATCTCTTCCAATCCTCGAAGTATCAAGTTTAACAGTAGCGTAAAACCTCCTCGGCTTTTTACTCTGAAGTACTTGAGGATTAGTAACGTCGCTGGGCACTATTGTTGTAATACTGTCATCTGCTGCCGGATCCTGAACAACCGAGTTTGGAATTTGTGTACTTTCTCCAGGATAAGTAATACCTGCAGGAGTTATATCTCTTTCCTTTTCAATCCTCTCTTTTTCAATCTGAGCTTTCGCGGCCTCAGGTCTTACAAGATATCCGTTAATATCTACATAAAATACAGATAATTGATTAAACTTAAGAGCCAGATAACGTCCCTCGTCAGTAATACCTTCAGCATATGCAAAGTACTCATCTGAGCCTAGTCCATTTTTAATGGTATCCAAAAGTACATCGATATTCTTAAGTCTTGGCAAATAGCAGTAGCTGCTCAGATATTCCCAAAGCTTCTTTATTTGTATATGCTGTTGATCTTTCCAAAGCCAGCGGTCAAGTTCCATTCTCAAGAGGGCAGGAGACCATCTTGTAATAAGCTGTTCCATCTGGACCATTTTTTTAGATGCTTTTATAATATGGGTTTCAGAACCGCCACTTATCCTTGTCTTCTCCCACTCTATCGGGTTGGAACCATCCTGTACCGGCACGAGCAACCAGCAATATGCTTCTTTCATCCTTAGCTCAACAGTTTCATCGCTTCTTCTCATGCTGGTGTTGGCTTCCCTCTGTTGAGCAATATCAAGATTAAGGTTTTCCACATCATCAATAATAGACTTCCACGCCAAATACTTTCTCACTTCAGATGTAAGGCTAAGTATAATTTCGCTATCCGGAGCCACAAAAGCCAGCATATTCCTGTACATTCTCGGCGAAGTGCCACGGTTATTAAGTATATCGCTCGCTTTTTCGATCGCCTTGCAACTATTACTTCCCTGCTTATGGGTAAAATCCGGTGCCAAAACTACAAGCCTTACAGTCTGCTCATCGGGTATATCAAGTGATGACGAAGAACTGTGAACACCCGCAAATTCGCCGCGTTCCCTTATAGCTTTGAGTCTGCGCTCTATCTCATATTCAACCTCAGGTGCAGGGATCTGCACAGCTCTGTCTTCAACAGTTTTACGAAGTGTAGGCCTTGTATCATACCAGAAACGGTTGTTTGACATATCGCTGTACAGATATGCAAGCTGGTTCTGAAGATGAGACAGGGCATCATTAAATACCGAAACCTGTTCACCCGGTTGCACCACACCCAGTCTAATCCTGGTAACTTCAATCCCTCTGTTACGCTGTTCCTTTACTGATGGTGCGCTTCCAAGCATGATTGTCCTTGCCACTCTTCTGGCAGCCAGGCACCTTGAAAAGCGGGGATTTTTCTCCTCAATCGCATATGGTATTGAATTTCGTCCGTCGATCTCTTTATCAATAACCGCATTCCAGCCTTCAGGCAGATGTCTTGTCAGTTCTTCTCTTATATTCGGATTATCCAATGCGATGGAAGAAGGCATGATTAACAGACCGCCGTCATTTTTCATCCAGAGATCATGAATAACTGCAGCCATAAGCCTTAATACGCCACGAGTTTTCTGGAATCGTTCCAGAGTTGCCCAGTCACCATACAAACGGTCAAACACTTCCGGGTGAATTGGATAACACGACTTCAATCTTTCATAGTATTCCAATTCTTTACATTCCAGTGGAAAGTCTGCCGCGCTTTGATTATACATTTCGCTAAAGGCCCGGCATACCTGCTCAAGAGAAGCGGGATCCTGCGGAGGGAGAAAAAGCCTTCTTCTCACGATCTCAAATCCTTCATTAGCGCCTACCGGTTTCCATATTGCTTCCATCCTACCAAAGGTATGCTCAATAGTCTCAAGGGCGATCTTTCCAGCCTCACCACCAATTTCAATGTCAGACTCAGGTATAGAAGCAACAACAAGACTGTTCTTACTGGCACGAGCAGCTTCAGTCAATTCTTGAATGAATGAAATCAAATTATCAAAACTACCTGCAGGCAGTCCGGCAACACCATACAACTTTTTGGCATAGGCTACGAGCTCATCAATTAGTATTAAACAAGGGCCGCAAGCATCAAAAAGTTTAGTTAACGCTTCTGAACCAGGTGAAACACCTTTCTTATCAGCCTCTTTTACATAATCATATAAGCTTAAATCGCCTGCCTGCTCAGCAAGTTGCGCCGCCATTTCACCCCATAGTGTATTAATAGTAATGCCGGGATATTTAGGCGGCCTTTTGCTTTTGGAAGGGTCGAGAGCTGTACCAACAAGAACAGCTACATTGGTTTTTACAACCGATGAAAGCCCAGCTCTTTCAAGTACCGGCTTAACATTCGGCATCTTGTCTATAGAAGCCTGTCCCCTCAGCAGGTGATACAGTGCCAACATACTGTGGGTCTTTCCACCGCCAAAGGCAGTTTTAAGCTGGATAACGGGTTCTCCGTCTTTTCCTGCCACACGCCTTAAAGCCTGAACAAGAAGGCCTGTCATTCCTTCAGTTATATATGTCCGAGCAAAAAATTCCACCGGATCTTTATATTCTATAGATCCTTCGCCACGGGCCACCTGGGCAAGATCAGCAGCAAACTCTGCATTTCTGTATCTTCCCTGGGCGACATCAGGATGCGGTTCAATCACAAATCTCCATGAAGGGAGCCCTGAAAGCGGTGGAGTAGAAAGAACACCGCTCTTATCTATCTTGGTAGTTGTTGTTTGAGCAGAAGCAGCACCATTATTAGAATATATGGAAGCTTCAGGAGTCCCATAACGGATTTTCCTGATTAAAGTTCTTATCTCCTCAGTGCTCTCGGCATCAATCTGCTCGCATAAACGCGCCATGGTATCCAGTGCGCGCCAAGTATAATCGGTATCAAAATCCTGACCACCGATATGGGCACATTTATGCCGGACACCTATCAGTTCTTTCGTCCAGTTCCTGTGATCAATGCTTAATTTACGTTTAAAAATGTTTACCCAGTGCACATCAATTAACGTGAGGCAACGCATAATATCGAGAGAATCAACAAGTTCAGCCCAATCACCTTTTTCCGGGAGCCCTTTCCGCTGTTCATCCCTTAATGTATTAAGAACTCCTTCACTCCACCATTCGCCTTTATATTCGATCCGGAGTTCACGCGCTACATAGGGGGCCAAGGCTTTTAAAAGATATCTGAATCCCTGGTTAATAATATTTACATTTTCACTCATCACTCATTACCTCCTTAATCCCCAACTAAAAAAGTGATTGCTGCTCATATGACCTTGCAGCAAGTTCCAACGCTTTTTTCTGTATATCCGGCCATGAGACAACCAAAGCATTGTATGCATAGGCTTCTTCAGTCCAGCCCTTTCTCTCTGCTATAGTATAAAGCCTGTATGCTAACGCCTTAGAATTTTCGACAACATCGCTGCGCATTTCATGAACAAGTTCTGCGGCCTTAATCTCTCCTTCGTTTTCCAGGGTTTTAACCAGCTGCTGCGTGCACATCCAAATCATGTAGCTGCTCGAAGACGATACAGGAGACCATTTTTCATCCAGTTCTTCACGTTTAAGAAGCCTCACCTTTCCTTTTGCCGAGTAAACTACGCCTTTTTCCTCCAATCTTCCTACTGAAGTATTTTTAGCACGGGCTAAAACATCGGCCTCACCGAAAGGAGCTTCATTCATCCCGAATTGCTCATACCATGATACACAGAAACGGCTGTCAGCATCCATCTCGCCTTCCTGTGCCGTAAGGTAAGCATCCAACTCCTGGTTGATAATTTGCAAGGCTGTACGGACTGTCATAGGGGTACCGTCTGCTTCAAGCACTTTTGAGTAACGGGAAAATACGGACATCCCTGGTCCAATAGTCGCCTGTGCAAGGTCAACAGGAGCAATGTTGCCTTGCTGTAATTTTTTTAGTGCTGCAGGTAATTCTTTACGTAAGATATTTAAATACTCTCGTCTTGTTATCATATTTAAACTGTCTTTTTTTACTCGGCATACAATAACGATCGACGAAGCAAGGGCATTTGTACCGATTTCAACAGAACGTCCTATTTTTTCTGTTCTAATAGGCCAAGTACCAACAATTTCAAAACCAGATTTTATAAGTCCTTCAAGCATTGTTTCCCAGCCAGTTGATGATACATTTATATCATCATCTTCATCATTACTTTCAATTTCACTTTGCTTAAAAGCATAATAAATTGTAACTGGAAGTTCTTCTTTGGCAATTTCTTTCATATTGTTAAAAGCTTTGTACAAACCTTGTTCAAAAAACTCCTTAGCCTTTTCTCTATCTCCTTCAAAACGATATGGAGTTGCAACTAGTTCTTGTGCTTTCGGCACCAGTACCGTACTTAATATATCGGGATAAATATTCCCCAAAGAGCGGCGCAACCATATATAGAAATAATCGGATAAATCTGCATATCCAATATTATCATAATAAGGCGGATCTGTTGAAATCAAAAACTTATCCTTATCCTGAAAAGAAAATATCGCAGCATCTACTTGTAAAGCATTTCCTTCCTTTTTAGCCGGAATAGTTGAAAAGCCTTTTATCATTCTTTCAAATAAATTATTATAACTACCGGAAGAATTGCAAAAAGGGTTGCTTTCTGCAAAGTCCCAAACCATAGGTATAGCTTGCCTTGCAAATACACTCCTCATTTGTGAGTTGGTAGAATTCCAACTATTTATCGTTGATTGATGATTTGCCAATTGATCAACTAAAAACGCCAGGTAAGTAGCAATTGCTTCAGAATACGCTTTTGCACCTCTATCACCGTCGTTAATTCCTAATTGGTCATCCGGCAAGCCTGCAGAAATAGCGTCATTATATACTTTCAGCTTTACTTCGGAAATCATGTCACTGAAAGTTGTTAATGCTGTAAGTTGTCTGTTTGTAAATAAATCTGAAAACTTTGTTAATCCATAGTTGGGAGTTTTAAAATCTCTTGGATTATAGGGCAAATCTGCATCCGGGTAATCCAATTGATTATTTATGTTACTTAAATTTTCATGCTCCTGATTTGGCGGTAAGTAATATCTCCTCCTCTCGCCTTCTGATACAATTGCCATTAATCGTTTGCCAAGTCTGCCAGCTTTGCCTTCTGTCCGTATATAGTCAAAAGAAACGGGTGTTCCACAGCATATACATTTTGCTCCGCTTCGGTTTACCGTGCCATCCTTGGCAGTGCCACTTCCTGTTTTTACTACAAATTCGACTTTATTTTTATTAACAACCGGTTCTATCCAGGCTTTTGTTCCCCTCTTTGAGGATAACCAAAATTTGCTCGTCAAGGGCATTTCTGCACCACAAGCCGGGTTTGGACATTTCACTGTCCTACACCAAATCCAAGCTATAACAGTTGCTTCTCCGCCGCCATATTCTTTTGGCAATTTAACCTTGGGATAAAGATGACCAATACGCTTAAAAGCCTCATCCCTCATCCACTTGCCGTAATATCGCACGTCTTCAGCAAGACCGGAAGTTCCTTTCCACCCCGTTTTAAAACTTAATTCCCTTCTTGCCTCAGGATTCACGGGGGGCATATTTGCAAATTTCGGCGGTATTTCTATCAACGCTTTGGTGATTAACACAGCAACCGGATTAAGATCACCGGCATAAGCCTTTAAACCCAACCGCTGCGCTTCCAGTGGGATTGAGCCGCCACCGCAAAACGGATCATAAAATGGAGGCAGATTACCGCCTGTAGATTTCAATATTTCCTCTCTTGCTTTATTCAGAACTTCTTCATTGTTGCTGTTTTCCCATATCACCAGTTCTTCAATAATACCAAACAATCTCTGGCGTTCCTTCTCTTGTTCTTCTTCCGTAGGAAACTTGTCAGGATGAGCCGAAGGGTCATCCACAAGAGAAGCAAAAAGCACAGCTCTCGCAGTGGCAAGCGGTTTTCTCGACCACCATAGATGTAATGTGGAAGGATGCCCATGCCTGATTGATTTTTCTCTTGCCGATTCCCGATTGATTACTTCGAGCGGCAGTGCCACCTCAATTAATTTTTTCTTATACTCCATCTAAAATCATCTCCCTAGTCTCGACTTCAGTACTTACAGCCATTAGTTCTTCAATACTGTAGTTAACGCTTGTAGCTGCGAAATCCGGCTGATATCTAAAGGGTTTCTTCATGTAGCACACCTTTGCTTTATTACTATCAACCTCAACAACTGCCAAAATAAAATCTTCCGGCTTATTGAGGGCTGTAAGGATTTCGTTTTTGGTTACCGTTATGGTTACTGCTCCCCTGGTTCTTCCCTTTACTTCTATGAATCGGAGTTTCCCGTTCCCTGTTTTAGATTCAATATCATAACCGCATTTATCCGCGCTTACGTCAACAGGCACATAACCCTTTTCTCTTTCTACCATTATCACGGCCTGCATTGCAGCTTTTTCAACCTCTTGGGTGTTCTGACCAAATAAGCCCGGAGAGTAAGTATCTTCCATAGAGTTTAACATGGAAACAGGTATGACTAAAGCCCCGCCTATAATCACCGGCGGCAGAGGTGAAAGCCGTTTTTCCTGTTCCAGTTCTTCCATGCGTTTTTGGAGTCTCCCAGCCAATTCTTCCGCACGTCTTGCAGCCTGCTCGGAATTAAGCCTTGCATTCGGCTTGCCGGCACGCTCCTGGTCTTTCAGTTCCTGGCTTCGCCTGTCCCAATAGTTAATTTCTTTCGTCAGCCTGTCCTTTACAGCTGCCATAGTCTTTTCAACTAACTCAATCTTCCTCTTCTTAACTTCTTCAAAATGCCTGGGCACAAGCTCAGTTATCGCATATTCGGCAGCCATATTCTCAATGTCGTTTTTCAGCCAACCAGCCTGTTCAAGTATTTTGCCGGCTTTCTCTTTTTCTTCCTCTTTAAGACTTCTATAGTCGAGATATGGCGCATAACCGGCATTTTTTTTATTGCCATTGCTGTCTATCTCTACAAAATGAACCTGCTTTGATACTATCCTCCTTCTCCCGTTTGCATCTGTACGGGCATCCTGTATGGAGTTCTCTATATAAAACAATACTCTCAATTCATTACTGTTCCCTGTCTCATCAACAAGTATGGCCCCTCGCTTCAATACATCCGCGTTTCTTTCCCTTATTAAATCTATTACCGACTCAAGCAAGGGATGGCCCGGACAAATAAAAGCTGCAAGTGGTTTCCCCTGTATATTGATAAGCTCCTTTTCAAAACATACCCTCTCATACCTTTGTAATACTGGTTCTCCCAGACCTATAACCCTGTCACGATTTCGAATTACGGCAGGCACATGAGTAATTTCGTATCTTCTGGGTTCTCTTTCCCTGATAGTGCCACCCAAATACCTAAATGCACTAATAAAGAACGATTCGATAAAATGAGGCTGCAGTCTTCTTGCTTCAATCCTCTCCATTTCTTCCCGGATTTCCATAACCTTTCTTGCGTCCATACTGTTTTTCGCAAGAGCTCTTTCTTCAAAAAGCTTTTTCAACTGCTCCCTGTCAAGAGAATTATCCATCACTTTGTAAAGCCGTGCTTTTACATCCGGTCTGTCCCCATAGCGGATAGCTTCAATAAGAAGCTCCCTTAGCGGCTTGTTATCAAATGTTATCTTGCCAAGAATATCAAAAACCCGTCCGCCCAAGGCTCTTCGTTCTTCTTCCAGTTTTTTTAGAAGACACTGGAATACTTCTCCTTCACGGGTCTCATCTGCAACCAAATTCCAACAATGGCAAACTTCTGTCTGCCCAATTCTGTGAATACGTCCAAATCGTTGTTCCAGTCTGTTAGGATTCCAGGGAAGATCATAGTTTATCATCAGATGTGCTCGTTGAAGGTTTATACCCTCTCCAGCAGCATCGGTAGCCACCATAATACGCACTTCTTTATCCTGCGTAAACTTTTCCTGAGCTTTCCTCCGTTCTTCCCTCAACATCCCGCCTTGTATGGTCACCACCGCTTCTTGCTTACCTAATAATGCCCGGATTTTATCTGCAAGATAGTTTAGGGTATCCTTATGCTCTGTAAATATGATAAGCTTTTCCCGGTTTTTTTCTGCGTCAAACATCCTCCGGTCATCCTGCAGAAGTTTAGACAGCTCATCCCATTTCCTGTCCCTGCCGCTATTTCTTACTTTATATGCCATAGCCTCAAGGACCTTTAATTTCTCAATTTCCGCCTCAAGTTCAGCAATGGTACGCGCAGCTGTAGCCTGATCAACGACTGTTTCTTCTATCTCTTCAATTTCATTGCCAGGTGCGTCTTCAAGTTCCTCAATGTCTTCACTTGACAGCTCAGGATAATCAAAAACCCGATTTGCGGCATCCATTCCCCTTTTTTTGAGTTTTTCCTCGTTAAGCCTTTTTTCCAGTCTCTCGCGCCTTCTTTTGAGAGATTGATAAATCGCTTCAGGAGAAGATGCCAGCCTTCTTTGCAGGATGGTTAATGCGAATCCGACGGTACCTTTTCGGCCTTCGTTTTCGAGATTATCCGCCCTGTTAAACTCTTCACGCACATATTCCGTAACTTCTTTATAAAGCAATGCTTCCTCATCTGAGAGCTTGTAATTAACCGTATACGCAATCCTTTCGGGAAACAGGGGCGTTCCATCAAATTTAAGAAGTTCTTCCTTAACCATCCTGCGCATGATGTCCGATACATCTGATACATGATAGCCCTCCCGGAACTTTCCTTCAAACCTGTCACCATCAATAAGGGCCATAAAAAGCTGGAAATCTTCTTCTTTACCGTTATGCGGCGTCGCTGTAAGCAAGAGGAAATGTCTTGTGATGCTTGATAAAAGCTGTCCGAGCCTATATCTCTTTGTGTATTTCACTTCTCCGCCAAAAAATGACGCAGACATTTTATGGGCCTCATCGCATACAATCAAATCCCAATCAGACATTCTAAGCTTCGCCTGTATATCCTCATTTCGTGCAAGTTTATCAAGCCTGGCTATGCATAGAGGTATTTCCATAAAAACATTACCCGTTCTTGCAGAATTAATCCTGTCATTAGTTATAATTTCAAAAGGGAGTCCGAAACGCCTGTCCAGCTCATCCTGCCACTGTTCCGAAAGATTGCCGGGAGTCACAATTAAACACCGTTTAAGGTCACCTCTTATAAGGAGTTCCTTTATTAATAAACCTGTCATAATTGTCTTACCGGCACCGGGATCATCTGCCAACAGGAAACGCAGAGGCTGCCTTGTTAGCATTTCACCATATACAGCAGTAATCTGGTGCGGCAAAGGCTCTACCATTGAAGTATGTACAGCCAAGTATGGATCGAATAAATGAGCTAACTTGATCCTGTATGCTTCCGAAGCAAGTCTAAGCATCTCCCCATCAGCCGTAAAACTCCAAGGAAGACCGGCTTGAACAATTTCAAGCATTGGTTCTTTATCTCTATATATCAATTCATTGTTCACATTGCCTGAATTATCTTTATATGTCAATTCAACTGCAACATTACCTATCCATTTCGCATCAATAATAGTAACATTACTATTAGGCAAAATGCCTTTTACAATTGTTCCAGCCCTTAAATCCTCAAGCCGTACCATGTTTTCACCTCTCTATTCCTATGAAAAGAATCATGTTTTTCTATTCATTTTCGACCT
The DNA here is from genome assembly GCF_021608135.1 of Microaerobacter geothermalis. NCBI lineage: Bacteria > Bacillati > Bacillota > Bacilli > Caryophanales > Bacillaceae > Microaerobacter > Microaerobacter geothermalis. The sequence continues at coordinate 363 of NZ_JAKIHL010000058.1, read as the reverse complement.
TGCATCACTGGGTTTTTTAGCATCCTTTGGAATCGCCCAAACATTTCCAAGCCGTGTTGCTCCTTGAATCCTCCCCTGTGAACATAGAACCTGTACACGGCGGACAGTGATATTCCATTTTTGGGCAGCTTCTCTTGCCGTCATATATTCCATGATCTCACACCTCAATAGTGTAGAATTACCCAAAAATATTATATTCGTAAATGCGAATTTTCAATTGGAAATTTCCATTTTTTTGTTGAACGTCTGTGATATTGTCATATTGTAACGCATCAGTGAAAATGTCACTATGGGACAGGAGAGAATAACTTTGAGCAAAAAAGAGTTGAAGCGTTACAAAGTCATTGAACAACTGATTCAAGG
>NZ_JAKIHL010000057.1 GCF_021608135.1 Microaerobacter geothermalis | reverse complement strand
AAGTTTAATCTGCTCTTCTATCCTTATGAGTCCCTTAGACTCTTCCTTACTCCATTTGAATCTTCAGGGTTCGCTTGGCTTCTGCACTGTTCAGTTTTCAAGGTACATCTTTCTTCCTTCCCTCTTCACCGCCCCATCGCGGCGACAAGAAGTATCTTATCATATCCGTATCAATAAATCAACTGGAATTTTTATGGAACATCGATACAGGATGATAAGTATCCATTTCTACAGGTCATTCTGTAGCCTTTGATAAATTAACATATCCTGCACAAATCTGTCAAGCTCCTCAAAATCCCATTTTATTTATAAATACATTAAATATATTTTCCGCACTGTAAATTCACGTATGTTCAAGAACTAATGATATTTTTTGCTTCTTACATATTTCACTAATTCCTTTGGTTTTGCCATTCTTGCATACATGCGAAATACGATGTGATATCTTTCTTCAATGGCTCTACGAACGACTCCGTCAATTCTTTTGTCCGTTAGGTCAAGCATCATCTCTTCCAATTCTTTTCTGAGCAAATACTCTAATTCATAGCATTCCTTTTCATTAAAAAGAAATCCTAACATCACATCCACCCCAGTCCTAATGACAGGTAGTCCTCATCGTTTAAAAAACCCCTATAAGTCAAAACTCATTAGGGGAATTTTTTTCTTTCCTAACAGGGACATTTCACCTGTTTCGATTTTTAACTGCATTCATATTATGGCAATTTTATTTCATACTTTATTCATACTGAATTCCATTTATTTCAAACGAGGTGGTTATGTCAGCATTTAGAGAATTGGATGCTGAGCAATATTTGTCTCTGGTCAAATCAACAGCTCTTCTTACTTTATCTTCCGGAATATTTTCCCCCGTCAATTTATAATGAATATGAACTTTAGTAAATCTTTTGGGGTAATCGTTGGCCCTCTCCCCGTTAATCTCCATGGAAAAGGTTTCAAAATCAACTCTCATTTTTTTCAACGTTAGAACGATGTCTATTCCGGTGCAACCACCCACTGCACTTAATACCAATTCCATCGGTCTTGGCCCAGTATCTTGACCTCCCACTTCCGGTGCTGCATCCATAATTATGGAATGTCCGGAACCGCCTTTCGCCTCAAATTGAATATTCCCGTTCCAATTTACCTCTACTCTCATAGCAGTCACTCCTCTTTAAAAAATATAATTGCTTTGGGGTAAAAATATCGTGATAATCAGCGGGGTTATTACCGTTTCAATCCACGCTGCAATAAACAGTAGAACCACAATACCAACTACTAATCTCGGCAATTCCTTTAAAGTAACTAAAAACTTTTCCTTGGTTTCTGCTCGAATATCTTTATTCCATAGGCTCCTCATCAAATGAAACATATGAACACCCAGTTTCATTCCAATGGCTGCTGCCAGAAGTATCGCAAACAATTCAACTACCCCATGGGGAAGTATGCCGGAAAACAGCATAGAAACTGGATCCCCTCCACTGTTGGCATACATCTTCAGTACAAAACCCAACACGACTCCGTTTATAAATACTAAATATGCCGGGATGAAGCCGAAAAATAATCCCAATCCAATCATGGTAAAGGCAGCTAAAACGTTATTGATAAATATACTTTGAAACATAAACCAGATGCTGTGACGCTCCTGTATTTCCTCAGCTAGCCTCTTCATTTTACTAAAAATCTGTTCCAATTGGTCCTTAAAATTTTGCTGAATAAAATCCAGAGTTGTATAGCCTGCAAATATACCCACCAAAAGAAAAACTAAACTGATGGCAATGTACTTTTTCTTCGTTTTTATCGAGGTAAAAAACTTACGCATAACTGCCTCCCTATTTTTTGCTGAAAAAGATAAAGCACAAGCATAACCTTGTCTTTCCATCATATTAATGTAATGGACAAATACATTTCTCATGGAGGTGAATCCAATTGAACTTCTTCTTGGTGCTCAATGGAAAAAAATTAAAACAAGTGCTGATCTTGGCAACAGCTTTTCTATTCACGATCGGAATCGTATTTGCAGATAATGAAAATATTTCCGTCTTCTCCAGCCAAAATTCCCCTACTGCCATTTATAAGGTAGATACTAAAGAAAAGAAAATTGCCCTTACTTTTGACATTAGCTGGGGAGAGGAAAAAGCTGCACCTATCATAGACATATTACAACAAAAAGGAATAGGAGACAAAGTGACCTTCTTCTTATCTGCTCCTTGGAGCAAAAATCATCCACAAGTGGTGAAAAAATTAGTGGATATGGGTGCCGAAATCGGATCCCATGGCTATAAACATGTAGATTACAGCCGTCTAAGTGATGAAGAAATCAAGCTGCAAATAAAAAAGGCGGAAGTCATCCTGAAAGAAGCAACTGGAAAAAAACCGACCCTCCTTAGAACACCTAACGGCAACTTTGATAAAAGAGTACTAACCATTGCCGAAAGCCTCGGATACACCGTTATCCAATGGGACACCGATTCAAAGGACTGGCTAAGTCCCGGAGTGGAACAGATCGTAAATAATGTAATCCGCTCCGCCCATCCTGGGGATATCGTATTGCTTCATGCCAGTGATTCTGCAAAACAGACGGAGCAAGCCCTTCCCATTATTATTGATAAATTGCGCCAGCAAGGATACACCTTTGTAACCGTCTCTGAACTGATTGCAGGAGCTAATGTAAATGTAAAAGAATTGGATTAGCTTAGAGTACGGGGCCCTCAAAACATCTGTATATTTGAAAGATGGAGTCAGTTTGAGGGCAAATTCCCGTTCTTTAGCCTAACAGCTTAAGCACGAACTCGAAGTCTGTCCTTAGTGAATTCTTTGATATGAAAATACCTTTTCATATCAATTTGTGACCCTTCGGGTCATGTAAGTTTAGTTCCGTCTATCTAGTTTCTTTTGCTATTTATATCTGATTTTTTAATCGTTGTCTTTACCCCAGCTGATTCCCTCGATTTCCTTCTTCCTTTTGACCCCGTTGACTCCTTCATCTCTTCTGATGTTTCCGTTTCAACCAAATGATGAAGCTTCATCACTTGCCATGTATTACAGGCCATCAGTGGAATCAGCATAAAAATCATAGACCTTATGTTGTTTTCCCGAAGGGCAGGAACCCATTCAACGATCGTGACCACAAATAGAAAAAACAAAGTAGGAATAAATGCTTTCTGATTGGTCTCCTTCACCTTCCAAAGGGAAACCAGAACAGCCCAAGCAAATAACAGGCTAGGAATCAGAAAATATTCCCAAATGGATTGGTTATTTCCAAAATAAATTTGCCTTACCAAAGCAAAATCAATAAAAACGACCACCGTCACGATGATCTGTATCCCCAGCCATAAATAAGGCCTTCGAAAAACGGCCAGGCCAAATCGATGTACCCATAAGTAAGCAAAAAAGCCCATCTGACTAATGACACTAAACATCATCCCTGCACCAAAAAATCCCAAAATACCCAAAAGAAGATTTATTATCCCAGAGGTAAATAAGGATTGTTCAGTTGCTTCCATCACTGTCCCTGTAATCAACGCCGTTAAACCGCCGATCAAAAGAGTTGTCCCAAAGAGGTAAAGCCATTTCTTCAATGTCATATCGGTCCCTCCACGAAAGAAACATTCGATTCGATTGTACCAACTTCATCAACAAATGACCACAAAAAACTACGCAAATTCGCCTTCCTGTATGGAAGCAACAGGCATCTAAAGGGTTTTGGTTAAAGAGGGGAAAATTGATGCATATTAAGAAGAACAATGGATGTGAAAGGAGAATATCAATGTCATTATCATGGAAGGTCATCCTATCATTCCTGATTGTTGCCCTGCTCGCAGCGGGCTGTACTCAAAAGCAACAGCAATCTTCTCCTGATTATAATGAAACTAAGCAAATGGTATTGGATATTTTGCAAACAGAGGACGGGAAAAAGACAATAAAAGAGATTATGAAAGACCCGAAATTAAAAACAGAGGCGTCGATGGATGAGATGACCATTAAAAAAACCGTTCAGGAAACTATCCTTAGTCCAGAAAACCAAAAAAAACTACAGGAAACCATGAAAGACCCAAAATTTGCTGCTGCTCTGGCAAAGACTTTGAAGGAAGAGAATAAAAAACTGTTGAAAGATCTAATGAAAGATCCGGATTATCAAAAAATGATGATGGAAGTACTAAAGGATCCGGAATTTGAAAAAAACCTCCTTGATTTAATGAAAAGCAACGCCTATCGCCAACAAACCATGAGCGTGATGAAAGATGCTTTGGAAAGCCCCTTCTTTAGGCTGGAATTAATGGATCTATTGAAAAAAGTAAACGAAGAGATGATGAAACCCGAAAAGCAACAGAAAAAAGGGGGTGGCAGCGCTTCTAGCGGAAGCGGAGGTGGCGGAGGTGGCGGCGGAGGTTAATAAGAAGGGAAAACTATAAAAACCTTAGCAAAATAAGAGCCTAATCAAGAGAATTTATATGTTCTCCCGTTAGGCTCTCACCTTATGTTGATCAATAGATGCGGAAATAAGTTTTCTTTATCTTTCTGCCACTTTTTTCGCCAGTTCCATGTAAATGCCGCCGATGGTTGTTTCCGGTTTATAAATGGAAGGAGAGAAATCCTTTTCTTGGGGGTGGGTTTCCGGTTGTCCGATAGGAATCTGGGCCAGAAGCTCTGTACGAAGCTGTTCTGCCAATTTCGCTCCACCGCCCCGTCCAAAGATATATTCTTTTCTCTCACAGCCCTCACATTGGAAGTAGGCCATATTTTCCACGACACCGATAATTTCGTGATTGGTTTTCATAGCCATGGCTCCCGCCCTTGCCGCTACAAAAGCTGCCGTTGCATGGGGAGTGGTAACAATAATCTCTTTGCTTTGCGGAATCAGGGTGTGTACATCCAATGCCACATCACCCGTTCCCGGAGGCAGGTCAAGAATCATATAATCCAATTCACCCCAATGAACTTCAGTAAAGAAATTACGGAGCATTTTTCCTAACAATGGACCTCTCCAGATAATCGGTGAGTTATCCTCCACAAAAAATCCCATGGAGATGACCTTTACCCCATGTCTTTCAACAGGAAGGATCACTTGATCCAAAACCGTCGGGCGTTGTTCAATGCCCATCATATCCGGAATGCTGAAACCATAAATATCAGCGTCAATGATACCTACCTTTTTCCCCAAACGGGCAAGTGATACAGCCAAGTTAGCTGAAACGGTGGATTTCCCTACACCACCCTTTCCGCTGGTTACAGCAATAAAGGTTGTCTTGGAACCTTCTGCCAACAAGGGGGAAATTGCCTGATGGGGTTGCTGAGATTGCCCTCCTCTTAGCTGAGCAGCCAACTCAGCCCGTTCCTTATCGGTCATGGAGCCAAATCTTAAATCCACATGGGAAGCCCCGATTTCCTTAAGGGCTTTCATGATATCATCCTCAATTTTTGCCTTAAGGGGACACCCCTGGATAGTTAAAATAATGTCCAAACTGACGCGGTCCCCATCAATCTTAATGTTGCGGACCATATTCAACTCTACCACGCTTCGCCTTAATTCAGGGTCTTCAACTCCCCTTAAAGCTTCCAGCACTTTTTCTTTTGTTAGCACCTTCAACACCTCTACTTTGCATCAAATACAATCCCTTATATAAATTATATCATATAATCCGTCTAGTCCAAGTTTTGACCTTCTGGAGGAGTTTCTCCTGAATAATAACGAAGTATACCTTGATAAATAGAGAGGGCTACTTTCTTTTGATACTGTTCCTTGCTTAATAAATTGGCTTCCCTTGGGTTGGATAAAAATCCGACTTCCACTAGAACCGCCGGTATCTCTGAAGATTTTAACAAAAATACATCGCTTTTTCGTTTTGCCTTCCGGGTCGTATTTTGTAATGTTCTTCTGATTTCATCTTGAATCAAATATGCGAGGATGCCATTTTCTTTCCTCCCTGGATGATAAAAGGTTTGAGCCCCGTACCACCTTTGCGAAGGAAAACTGTTTAAATGAATGCTGATTAACAAATCTGCTGCTTTATCTTTTATTATTCTTGCCCTATTATGTAAATCTTCTGTTTTTCTTCGAGATAATCCTTTCGTATTCTCAGAAGCCAAGTCCGTATCTGCTTCCCTGGTCATAATGACCAATGCTCCGGCCTCCTGCAAAAAATCCCTAAGATAAAAAGAAATAGGTAAGGTTACATCCTTTTCTACCAAACCGTTTTTGCTGACTGCACCACCATCAGGTCCCCCATGTCCCGGATCAATAGCAATAACAACTCCAGAGAGAGGAAGTGTGAATGCAGACCTGCCAATGTCGGGTATTTTGTATAAGAAAACTACGGCTAAGACAGCTAAAGAAAAAAGGGATAACAACAGATAAGTAATCCCTTTTTTATTCATATCCCATCTCATACGTTCACCCACCTTTGTACACCCTTCTTTTCTAGGTCATTATATGGGACGACACCCAAAAAAATAACCACTGTCTGAAAAAGAAAGACAAGGCGAACACCAAATTGGAAATATTCTATTTAAGTCCGTACATTAAGATCGTCGCCACCTCTTCGCGTGTAAACTCTTTCGGTGGTTTTACTCCTTTTTTAAGCATGGATCTTACCCTTGTTCCAGAAAGGTTCAAGCGGTCTTCATCCGAATGGGGACAGGTTTTGTAAGTGGCCATCCCTTCACAACGGTAACAATAAAAGCTATGTTCAAAAAACAATGGGGTAATTTCCAATTCTTCTGGTTTAAACTGGGAAAAGATGTGTTGTGCATCGTAGATTCCATAATAGTTCCCTACTCCAGCATGATCTCTGCCTACGATAAAATGGGTGCATCCGTAATTTTTCCTTACAATGGCATGAAAAACGGCTTCTCTGGGTCCCGCATATCTCATGGCTGCCGGGAATACACCCAATACAAAGCGATCCTGAGGAAAATAGTTGGTTAAGAGGACCTGGTAACTCTCCATTCTTACTTTTGCAGGAATATCATCAGCCTTCGTTTCTCCTACCAATGGATGAACAAAAAGTCCATCCACAATTTCCAGAGCAGATTTTTGAATATATTCATGGGCTCGGTGAATGGGGTTTCTCGTTTGAAATCCGACAATGGTTTTCCATCCTCTTGCTGTAAACAGGTGTCTCGTTTCTTGAGGGGTAAGAGAAAAGCTTGGAAACTCCTTTGTTCGCTGCTTAAGTAGAATAATGGGACCGCCAATATATATGGAACTCCTTTTAAACAATTTCCGGACTCCCGGATGACCAATCTCATAGGTTCCATAAATGAACTTCGCTTCTTCCACTTGATTTATTTCATATTTGCTTTCTACATCCATCAATCCGCAAATTTCTTTGGCACTATTTACCAGAGCCACTCTATCCCCTTCTTGAATCTTGGAGGCCAGCTGTTCATCAACTGGCAGAGTAATCGGCAAGGGCCAAATCAATCCATTTGGCAGCCGCATCTGATCTATAACCTGAGCATATTCTTCTTTAGTCATAAATCCCTTTAATGGTGAGAAGGCACCCATGGCGATACACTCCAAATCCGAAAGAGCCCAATGATCCAATGGGACTTTCACGCTCTCTATCCCTTCCTCCAGGAGGATCTCTGTTTCCACCTTTTCACACTCTCTATTCATCAGAATTCCCCCGTGGGGATTAAGAAGTTGGTCCATTTTTGTCACCCCATCCATGTAATCCGCATTCCGTTTTCATCAATCCTCTCCATCTGCCGGACCTTCTGTCTTCTCCTTCTTCTATCGGACTGGTACAAGGAGCACAACCAATGCTTGGGTAGTTATGATCATGTAAAGAATGATATGGAATCCGATGTTGATTGATATAATACCATACTTCCTTCTCTGACCACATAACAAGGGGATTAATTTTGGTCAGCCTAAATTTATAATCCCATTCTACAATCCTTGCGTTCTGACGAGTGATGGATTGCTCCCGTCGGATTCCGGTAATCCATGCTCTTAATCCCGATAATCTATGGGTAAGGGGGTCAACCTTTCTTAACTGGCAGCAAAGTTCAGGATTGGTATTCCACAGATCCTTCCCATAGTGCTTTTCCTGTTCTTCAAGGGTGAAAGAGGCAGCAACGGCCTCAATGGTGATTCCATATCTCTTTTCTGCCATTCTTTTTATTTCATACGTCTCAGAAAAATGGAAAGAAGTATCGAGGAAAAATACCGGAACTTCCTTATTCAGCTTCATCATCATTTCTAACAAAACCATATCTTCAGCTCCAAAGCTGCATGCTAGCGCCAAATCAGGCATATACGTTCCCAATGCCCATTCCAAGATTTCTTCAGGCTTTTTTTCTGCAAAACCCGTGTGAAGTTTTCCCAACTGTTCTTGATATTGTTTCATCATCATATCCCTCCTTTTTGCCTCTATGTACTATTATTCAAAAGCCCAGGAGGGGTGAATAGTCTGTCAAAAAAATACAACCTATGCCCGATGACAAAGGTTGTACGATTGATAGGTATTAAAGTTGGCTTTCAAAACAATTGGCAATTTCATTCAAAGAGGACAATCCATAGACATCATGATCCAGCATGGGGACATAGTGAATCTTTTGCTCAAGAAAACTCTCTTTGATTTGCTGAAGATAGATCCGTTCCTGTTTTTTTCTTTTTTGAAAAAAGAGATCCTGGACATCCTCCGGAAGAATCCGGTTTACAATCAATGAATCGATGGAAATTTTATATTTCTGCAACAACGAAATCGCCTTCTCCGTCTCCACAATCGGCAATCTTTCAGGGATCAACACAAACACAAAAGACGTGTTATTTTGATCCAGCAAAATTTCCCTTGCTTCCTTAAACCTCATTTTTCTCTGAGTCAAGATCCGGTAAATGGGATCGTCAACGGGCTCCTGATCATCCATCAGCCACATGCGATGAAGTTCATTTACTTTTTCACGCCTTGAGATCATACTGTCTATCCAAACTCCCATCAGCTCGGGTAGGGATAGAAGACGGATGGTATGACCCGTAGGGGCCGTGTCAAAAACAATTAAATCGTATTCATGGATTCCTTCCCGGATGATATCTACCATTCGGTCAAAGAGTGCCGCCTCATCGGCACCGGGAGAAACGCTGGTGATATCGATTTGCCGATGAATTTCATCCATCATTTTGGGGTGGACGATTTCACGCAAATTTTCCTTTACTTGTTGGATATACCGATGGGTTTCACGGTGGGGATCGATCTCCAATGCATAAAGAAGAGGTGCTGCCTCAGTCACTTCATGACCTATTTTTTTGCCGAAAATATCCCCTGTATTATGGGCAGGGTCGGTAGAAACAAGGAGGGTCTTTTTCCCTTTTTTTGAGGCAAGCAGCGCAAACGCAGAGGCTGATGTTGTTTTTCCTACCCCCCCTTTGCCGCCAAAAAAGAGAATTCGCTTCTTCAAATGTTGAATCATATCATCACCTTCTAGCAGCAGTGAATACCATCAATCGGGGATTTTTCCATCCCCATTCTAATATGCCATTCATGAAATTTTTCATAGATCACCGGATACAATTCCAATGTATAAAAAGAGACGGGATTAGGGATGCCTAGTATCTCTGAAAAACACAGCAGCATAAACATGTCTTCTTCCTCGCGATGCTCCCTCTTGAGGGCCGACCGATAGGGAACCATAAACATATCTTCATAAAATTGTTTTAACAGCAGCATTTTCTCCTTCCAACCCATCGCTACCCCTCTTTTCTTTCTATCTTTTTGTCAATTCAGTTTCTTTTTCAATAAATAACAGGATCTCGTGAAGTTCCGGAACCTTTCCGATGCTGACCAGTTTCCCATTGATAAAAACCGCGATGGTATGAAACCCCTTTGTCAGCGAATGAAATATTTCACGACAACTCAGCTGATTTTTTATTCCCTGACGAACAATTAATACAAAAAGTAGAATAAAATTGCGGGGATCAATCACTTCGACGACAACTTTGCCGCCGAAGTGATTTTTTATCCCTCTATACAGTACTCCCATTTTCTCCATAATTACTCTGCGTTCGCGGAAAGGTTGATCATCAGCATAGGTGAGGACCTCACCCGAAATACGTCCGCATCAGCCGCTGTTTGACATCTGCTGATCGCTTTCACGTACCAATAACACATGTAATGGATCCAAATTGGATCACCTCCGCTCACGCAGTTAAATCCTTATCGATCTGACTGTAATCTTTTCGATTGGTAAAGGCAGACCATGCTTCAAGAAGAATCCAAAGGGCAAAAACAAGAATGACAGAGCCAAGAACAAAGAGGAGCATCTTACCGTCTTGTCCCATCCACTCAAAGAATACCTGCTGAACCATGGCCCAAATGGTCATGAAAAGCAGGAATGCCATCGGAATTAAAGTTGGTAAATAGTTTCGTCCAAGCTTCTTTAACCAAATGGATACGATTAACAAACTAATTCCAGCAAGGAGCTGGTTGGATGTACCAAAAAGGGGCCATAGTAAGTAACCCCCTGAGCCAAACCCGTTGGCACCACCAGGCGTTAATACAAGCAACGTACTAGCTCCTACGGCGATGGATGTAGCGACATGAGTTCTTGTGATAGCAGTAAATTTATATTCTTTTCCAATTTCTGCAATGATATATCTCATAAGCCGAATAGAGGTATCCAGGGTGGTTGCTGCGAAACTCACCACAATGACGGCCACGATGGTTTTAGCCACATCTACAGGAATCAGTAACCCTGTAGCCAATTGGGCGGCACCACCAACAAAGCTGCCTAACCCACTGGCATTAGCCGCTCCAAAGTTGGTGTATTTCGCCAGGAAATCCCCCTGGGTACCAAAGAAGGTGGCCACGGCGATAATTGATATTAAAGCAAGAACCCCTTCTCCCACTGAACCTAAATAGCCGACAAATCTAGCATCTGTTTCCTTATCCAGCTGCTTCGAAGTAGTCCCAGAGGATACCAGGCCATGGAAACCGGAGATGGCTCCGCAAGCAATGGTAATAAACAGAAGGGGGAACCAGGATTTATCCGTTACATTTCCATTTACTGCAGGAGCGGTCATTTCTGGAGAAAGGATAAACAAGCCAGCATATAGCACCAATAACCCGATTACCAACTGGTGGGAATTAATGTAGTCCCTCGGCTGCAGCAGCTTCCAAACAGGCAAAACGGAAGCAATATACCCGTAAGCCATTAGGATCACAATCCATACCAGGAATGACATTTCCACACCATTTAACCCAAATAAAAGGGTGGCTTGTTCTCCTCCAAACCACTTGGGCAAATCAATTTGCAAAGCAGTCACTTTACTGGTAATAATCGCTGTGCCATACATCACGACGAGGGCAGCGATGGAGGGCCAAAATAATCCTCCTTTCTTTTTGTAAACCATATAGCCAATCCAAATGGCTAAAGGAATTTCAATAAAGACAGGAAGTACACTGGCCGGGAAAGAAATAAACAACTTTGAAATCACCCAGGCAAATACCGCATTCACCATGAGTACAAGGATCAGAATGATAAACAAAAATAAGAGCTTTGCCCTCTGACCAATGATACGGTTGGCTAAGGTTCCCATCGATTGACCCTTATGACGGTTTGATATAACTAAAGTCCCAAAATCATGAACTCCGGCAGCAAAAACAGTACCCAATAATACCCATAAGAGAGCAGGCAACCATCCCCAATATACCGCAATAGCCGGCCCGACAATTGGTGCTGCTCCAGCAACTGAAGTAAAATGGTGTCCCCACAGTACATGCTTATTGGTTGGCACAAAGTCAACACCATCCTGGAATTGATGGGCAGGCGTCACGTAATTGGGGTCTAAGCGATAGATGCGCTCTGCGATGAACTTGGAATAATAGCGATATCCAAGGAAAAATACTAAGATTCCAAACAATGCAACCAAAACTGAATTCAACTGGATGACCTCCTTTTTGAAAACGTTATCATTTTTTAAAAACCACAATATGAAGTTTTTTCATCTCACCTCCCTGTTTGTTCTTGTAACCATTTTATTATATTAAATTTCTGTCTATTACAATATTATAAATATTTAAGATATTTTTCAATGGAAAGAATCGTAAAAATGAGTACCTAACTCCATTGTGAGGTGTTTGAATTCTCGTCATACTGAAACCGGGATACCCCTATGGAAAGGATATCCCGGTTTAATACTACTCTTCTATCGCTTCATTGATATTGTTATTGTCATCGTCATTTATATTTTGGTTTTCCTCATCTGTACTGCTTCCTTCTTTTTCGTCATCTACTTCAGACTTTAAGATTTTTCCCGTATTTGCATCAATTTTAATATCATAATTTTTTTGTGGAGTTTGTAACTCTACTCCATAAACAATGGTGCCATCTTCATTTTCCAATTCAACATTTAGAACTTTTCCATCCTTTTGTGAAGATAAGGCAATTATTTTCGCTTCTTCTTTACTAATTTTTACATTTAACTTTGAAAGGTTAATGTTTTCCTGATCCTCCTTATCTACTTTTTCAGCAACTACTGCACTTTTTGCAACGGAATTGGTGTCGGCAGCAAAAACCTTGGCATTAGTTAATCCATACGAACCAACTGCAACTCCCACAGCAACGATTCCTCCCAAAGCAAGGGTAAGTATTCTCTTTTTCATGAACATCCTCTCCTTTTTCATTTTTGATGTACTTAAGTTCTCATCTTTTAAATCTATCAGTCTCACCCCCTCTTTCATTCGTATAAAGTTAGTATAGTAACACTTTCTTAAAACACTATTAGATAAACATTAGAATTTCATTAGAAAGAGCCTGCAATTTCCTACAGGCTCTTTCTAGAAATGCTCTATTTTAATGGGAGAATTATCATGATATTTGTACCTTTTTCAGGAGCGCTATTAACAGAAATACGTCCCCCGTGATTATTAACAATCCATTTAACAATGGACAATCCTAATCCGCTTCCTCCTGTACTTCGTACCCTTGACTTGTCCACACGATAAAACCGGTTGAATATCAGGGGGATTTCTTCTTGTGGAATTCCTATGCCATTATCAGAAATCATAATCTTTGCATGATCTCCATCATGGATGGCATTAATTTCTATCTTTCCACTTTCTGAAGTAAATTTTATACTATTATCAATAAGAGCTCTCAACATTTGCTTAAGCAGCCTTCGGTCTGCATAAATACGTTGAGAATCATTTTGGTTAGAAAAGATATCTCGATCTGGAGCCAAAATTCTACTCTCCTTTAAGACCTCATTGATTAACTCATTTAACCAAAATTCTTCTTTTATCAGCTTCTGGGTTCCGCTTTCACCTTTTGCCAGGAAGAGTAATTTTTCTATGAGTTCCGTCATATTTGATGTTTCATTTTTTATTGCATCTATTGACTCTTGAAGAACTTCCCTATCTTTCTTTCCCCATCTGTCCATCAGATTAATATATCCTTGGATAATGGAGATTGGCGTCCTAAGTTCATGGGAAGCATCGGACACAAACTGACTTTGTCTTTCGAAGGAAGATTGCAGTCTGTCAATCATTTCATTAAATGTCCTTGCAAGTCTTGTGAGTTCGTCATCAGGCCCCTTAACCTCTATTCTACTATTTAAATCATGAATGCTGATACTTTGTGCTGTTTTAGTGATATTGTCGATTGGTTTTAATACTCTTCTACTTATAATAAAACCTATGAAAAGTGAAAGGATAATGCCGATAGCATCGGCCATAATCATCAATAAAAAAAGAATTTTCATAAATCCATATTCATTTTCCATATCTTTTACAACCTGCAGATAGATTGTTTCTCCATTATTTAGTATAACTTTGCTATTTCTAAATACCAAATGGTTTTCCCCAGCCTCTATTTTTTGAGTTCTATCTAAAGGGGTGGTTATAGGCATTCCGATGTTATAGTCTTCTGAAGAGTTTATGATCTCCCCATTTTTATCTGCAATATTAATATCTACATTTTCATTAAATTGAATTTCCTGAACGAATTCTTTATCCAATGGCTCTTTTTGTTCGTTGTCTGAATCCTTCAATTTATCAATCATAATATTACTTGTATTTTCCACCTGCTGGAATGCTTGGTCATCAAGAAAATACTTTACGCCATAAAGAATAGCAGCATTTAATAAAATTAAAACTAGTGAAAATAAAAAGGCATAAATTATCGTTAATTTTAAAGAGATCTTGGTAAACCTTAAAAAATTAATACTCATTTATATTCTCCTTTAGAATATACCCAACTCCCCTAATGGTATGAATAAGTTTAGATTTAAACGGATCATCTATTTTACTGCGCAAATATCGAATGTACACATCTACAACATTTGTATCACCGATATAGTCATAACCCCAAACCTTTTCTAATATTTGTTCTCTGGTTAAAACAATATCCTTGTTTTTCATTAGAAATTCTATCCTGAAAATTAACTCGTTGCACGAACCAAAAAAAACAATACAAAACTAACCCTAGGCCTTACAAAATATGGTTAGGGTTGAAGAGCGATGATTCCTATCGTTTGTGTCAAGATGCTTCTGATT